>CAMZKE010000110.1 GCA_947311115.1 uncultured Bacteroidales bacterium
ATTGTTAAACAAATTGAATATAACCCTATACCAGATGAAGACTATAAGCTAATTTTAAAGCAGAGAGCTATAAAATCAATACAACATAGAATGGAAAAATTAAATATTACAAATATCGAGATATCAAGCAGTTATAATATAAGTTAGATGGAATTTTTCATATAATCTATTAATATTTAACGTAATTCATTTGGTAACAGTTAATTACTTTAAATTTATAATCATGCAAATTTGGATGTTTTGGGTTTTGTGATAACCGACTGTTTACAAATAGATTATACGTAATATTATTGAATTAGATGAATAATGCAGGTTAAGCTTTAGGTTTACTAGTGTAATTATAGAAGTTCCCTATATAGGTTTTAGCAAATTTATTATAAATGATGACTTTCTGTTTTTATTTACTATTAAAATGCAAGTCGATTTGGCTTTAAGATATTTTAATAAATTCATGATGTTTTGGAAACTTATACATAATTACAACAAGACAGTTATTAATTGAATATGAATAACTTACATGAAGTCAAATGTTAAATATAATATATTAAAACATAAATAAAAAACATGCTAATTGTAAATGTAAATATTCAATAAAGCAAATAAAATTAAACAATTCTCATTTCTTATTTGAATATTAAGATTAAATATATTAAATTTGCTAGTTGTATATGCATTTAAGTGGTGAGATAATTACTATGAAAAAACTTTTTTTATTTATTATATTGTTTACTTTCTTCAATTCCTTTGCTGGAGACATAAAGCTGGAGGGAATATACCAAGGAAAGAACTTATATATTATGAATCCTTTCTCATCTTCGGGAGTTGGATTTTGTGTTTATGAAGTAGATGTTAACGGAAAAGTTACTACTGATGAGATAAATTCCAGTGCTTTTGAGGTTGATTTATCTATTTTCCAATTTAAATTAGGTGATAAAATTGAGATTAGCATCAAACATAAAAGTAACTGTCAGCCTAAGGTGCTAAATCCGGAAGTATTAAAACCAAAAAGTACTTTTAAAATTTCGTTAATAAAAGTTGATAATAACAATAATCTTAAATGGTCAACAACTAATGAAGCAGGAAGTTTAACTTATATTGTAGAACAATATCGTTGGAATAAATGGATAAAAGTTGGGACAGTAGAAGGTAAAGGAACGCCAAATTCCAATTCTTATTCAATGAAAGTTTATCCGCATTCGGGAAACAATAAGTTTAGAGTAAAACAAATTGATTATACAAGAAAACCTCATTATTCAAAAGATGTACCTTATAGGTCGATGAAACCAAAAGTAACATTTACACCTAAAAAACCAAGTACAACAATTACATTTAGTAGAGAAACAATGTATGAAATATACGATGGGTACGGTAATATTGTGAAGAAAGGTGTAGGTATGACTATTGATATTTCAGACCTTAAAAAAGGAGACTACTATTTGCAGTTTGATAATGAAATGACGGATTTTAAGAAAAAATAAATATAATTTTAAAAGGAGAGTTTTGCTCTCCTTTTTTATTTTAAAACAATTCATAACTAACAATCATAATTTTACTATATGTATAATATTGATAAATATAATTTTTCAGGAAAAAAGACATTAATAAGAGTCGATTTTAACGTACCATTAGACGAAAAAGGCAATATAACTGATGATACAAGAATAATTACAGCCTTACCAACCATTCATAAAATTCTTAACGATGGTGGCTCAGTAATAATAATGACACATCTAGGCAGACCAGAAGGGAAATATGTTCCTGAGATGTCTGTTAAGCAAATCATTCCATTTATTGAAGAAAAACTTGCAACAAAAATTAAGTTTTCTGAAGATTATAAAATTACAGATAATGTAAAAAAACTAGCCTCTTCGTTACAGCCCGGTGATGTTATGATATTAGAAAACTTACGTTTTAATATAGAAGAAACCAAAGGAGATGAAAAATTTGCAGAACAACTAGCAAGTTTAGGCGATGTATTTGTTATGAATGCATTTGGTACAGCACATAGAGCTCACGCATCAACATCAGTTATTGCCAAGTTTTTCCCTTACGACAAATTATTTGGTTATTTGGTAGAAAGTGAAATTACAAACATTGACAAAATACTTAAAAAAGGGAAAAAACCCTTTACTGCAATTATTGGAGGCTCAAAAGTTTCTACTAAAATAATGATAATTGAATCATTAATGGAGAAAGTTGATAACTTAATTATTGGTGGCGGTATTGCATTTACTTTCTCAAAAGCAATGGGAGGTAAAATTGGTAACTCGCTTGTTGAAGATGATTACATTGATGTAGCAAAATCGGTAATAGAAAAAGCAAAAGTATTGGGCGTAAACTTATATTTACCAACCGATTGCATTATTGCCGATAAATTTGATAAAGATGCAAATGTAGGTCATTCCGACATATTTAATATTGCTGATGGTTGGATGGGTCTTGATATTGGAATAAAATCTGCAAACAAATTTTCTGATGTAATTGAAGAATCAAAAACTATACTTTGGAACGGTCCAATTGGTGTTTTTGAAATGCAAAGTTTTGCAACAGGAACACTAAAAGTTGCAATGGCAGTTGCTCGGGCAACCGATAAAGGAGCTTTTTCTCTAATTGGCGGTGGCGATTCTATAGCAGCAGTAAACAGATACGGCTTAGCAAATAAAATATCATATATATCAACAGCAGGTGGTGCATTATTAGAATATATTGAAGGCAAACAGCTACCTAGTATTAAGGCTATTAAGCAATCATTCTCGATGGACGATTTCGATTTTAAAGGTAAAAAAGTTCTTATACGTGTTGATATGAACGTGCCTTTAGATGAAAACGGTAATATTACTGACGATACCCGTATTATTACAGCACTACCTACAATTCATAGAATTATTGCTGATGGAGGTTCTGTTATAATAATGACACATCTTGGCAGACCAAAAGGAGTTTATAACGATAAATTTTCATTAAAACATATACATCAGTATTTGTCTGAAAAATTAGCTCAAAATGTAAAATTTTGTGAAGATTACAAAATTACCGATAATGTTAAAGAATTAGCAGCCTCGTTACAATCAGGAGAGGTAATGATGTTAGAAAATTTGCGGTTTAATAAAGAAGAAACCGATAACGACGAAAACTTTGCAAAACAACTTGCAAGTTTAGGCGATGTATATATAATGAATGCCTTTGGTACAGCACATCGTGCACATGCGTCAACTTACTCAATTGCCAAATTTTTCCCAAATAACAAAATGTTAGGTTATTTAGTAGAAAGCGAAATTGCAAATATTGACAAAGCAATTAATCAAGGAAAACACCCATTTACAGCAATTATTGGGGGCTCAAAAGTATCTACAAAAATTAATATTATTGAATCATTAATAGAAAAAGTTGACAATTTAGTTATAGGCGGAGGTATTGCATTTACTATTGCAAAAGCTCTTGGTGGTAAAATTGGTGATTCTCTTGTTGAAGATAATTATTTAGATACAGCACGTAAAATTATTGAAAAGGCAAAAAAGTTTGGAGTAAAAATATATATGCCTACCGATTGTGTAGTTGCCGATAAGTTTGATAACGATGCAGAAATTCAACATTTTAAAATTAATGAAATACCTGATGGTTGGATGGGTCTTGATATTGGAATAAAATCAGCAAACAAATTTTCTGATGTAATTGAAGAATCAAAAACTATACTTTGGAATGGTCCAATAGGTGTTTTTGAAATGAATAACTTCTCTACAGGCACTTTAAAAGTTGCAATGGCAGTTGCTCGTGCTACTGATAGAGGTGCCTATTCAATAATTGGTGGAGGCGATTCTATTGCTGCAGTAAATAAATATAGTTTAGCTCATAAAGTATCTTATATATCAACGGCTGGAGGTGCTTTATTAGAATATATTGAAGGCAAAGAATTACCAAGTTTAAAAGCTATGAAAATGTAAGTTTGTGTACAAATCAGAACATACATTTGTAAATATAATACAATAGTTAAACCGAAATACCTCTACATTTATGAAGTATTTCGGTTTAATTTTTTGTAGCTCATAAGTTTTTTATAAATTGCACACTTATAACAAAAAAATATTTATATAATGAAAGCTTTCAAATTAATATTATTAGGCTTAATAGCCTTTACTTTTAGTAACCTATATTCTCAAGAAGTTAAAGATGCAGAGAAAACTGAAGAAGGTTACAAATTTACTGACGAAATTCGTTTACCTACAACATCAGTAAAAAATCAATACCGTGCAGGTACTTGTTGGAGTTATTCAACAATCTCATTTTTAGAATCAGAAATAATTAGAATGGGTGGCGACAAAGATATAGATTTATCAGAAATGTGGATTGTAAGACACACATACAACGACAAAGCAAAAAAATATGTTCGTATGCACGGAATATTAAACTTTGGTCAGGGTGGTGCATTTCATGATGTAACAGAAATGATTAAAGAATATGGTATTGTTCCTCAAGAAACTTATCAGGGTTTAAATTATGGTACTGAAAAAGATGTACATGGCGAGCTTGATGCAATTTTAACAAGCTATGTAAAAGCTGTAGTTGAAAACAAAAACAAAAAAGTGACAACTGCATGGTTAAAAGCTTACAACGGTGTTTTAGATGCATATTTTGGGGAAGAACCAAAAGACTTTGAATACAAAGGAAAAAAATATACTCCAAAAAGTTTTGCTGAAAAGTTAAAAATTAATGCTGACGATTATGTAGAAATTTCATCTTATACACATCATCCTTTTTACTCACAATTTATTATGGAAGTACAAGATAACTGGATGTGGGGTAGTGTATATAATTTACCAATAGATGAAATGATGGAAGTAATGGATAATGCACTTAAAAATGGTTATACAATTGCTTGGGGTGCAGATGTAAGCGAAAAAGGCTTTTCTTGGACACATGGAGTAGCTGTAGTTCCTGAAGAAACAAAAGAAAACTTATCTGACGATGAACGTTCAAAATGGTCTGAATTATCAGAGAGAGAAAGAGCAAAATTATTTTATTCTTTCGATAAACCTACTAAAGAAAAAGTAATTACTCAAGAAATGAGACAAGAAGCTTTTGATAATTACCAAACTACTGACGACCACGGAATGCACATTATTGGTATAGCTAAAGACCAAAACGGAACAAAATATTATATTGTTAAAAATTCTTGGTCTGAAAAAGGTAGCCCTTACGAAGGATATTTTTACGCATCGGAAGCATTTGTAAAATACAAAACTATGGATTTTATGATTCATAAAGATGCTGTGCCTTCTGCAATTAAAAAGAAACTTGATATTAAATAATAACCAAAATACTTTAAATAAAAAGCTCATAAACACTGTTTTATGAGCTTTTTATATTTTTGTTGGCGTGCATTAAAGAAAAATTAGACTTTAAAACAGTAAAATTGCTCAGTCTTTAAAAATTGATTAAATTTGTAAAAAAGAATTAGAATGAAGAATGAAAATTTAATACGATTTGATTGGGCAATAAAAC
>CAMZKE010000111.1 GCA_947311115.1 uncultured Bacteroidales bacterium
ATTTATATTTGTCATCAGAGAGTTTGTTTTTTGTTCACCTCAAAGATAATTTGAGTTTAAAACTTCTCTCTGTTTTTTTTAATTTATTTTTTTATTTAGGACGCTATTGATAATAAATGTATTAATTACATGTACCAAGCTTTAGTAATTAATATTTATAATTATGGGTATTTCTATTAAATTTAAACATAAAAAAAGCCCATCTTACGATGAGCTTTTAAATACATTCAATTAAACTTATATTAAACTAATTTAACATTTACGGCGTTTAATCCTTTTTTACCTTCTTGTAGTTCAAATTCAACTACATCGCCTTCGCGAATTTCGTCGATTAAACCTGAAATGTGTACAAAGTGCTCTTTGTTTGTTCCCTCTTCTGTGATAAATCCAAATCCTTTTGAATCATTGAAGAATTTTACTGTTCCTTTATTCATTACTATTTATTAAAAATTATAAGTCACAAATATAATACTATATACCACTCTATCATAACTTTTTATTAAAAAAAATCATAAAAAATTAAACAAAACCAATAAATGACTAATAATAAGCAGTGTACATATCAAAATAAATGATTTTCTTTAAATTATAACATACATATATCATAACAATTTAAGCTTTTATCATAAAAAAAAGCCATTAAAAATTAATTTAACAGCTTTTTTTATATAAAATATTATTTTTTATACTAATTCTTTAACTAAATCAGCTGCATCTTGAAGAGTAATAGCTGAATTTACTTTAAGTCCGGAATCATCGATAATTTTCTTTCCTTCTTCGGCGTTAGTACCCTGCAGACGCACAATAACAGGAATTCCTATATCTCCAATGCTTTTCACTGCTTCAACAACACCGGCTGCAACTCTATCGCAACGAACAATTCCTCCAAAAATATTAAGTAAAATTGCATTTACATTAGGATCTTTTAATATAATTCTAAAACCTGCTTCAACAGTTACAGCATTTGCTGCTCCTCCAACATCAAGGAAATTTGCAGGGTCGCCACCCGAGAGTTTAATTATATCCATTGTTGCCATTGCTAAGCCGGCTCCGTTAACCATACAGCCAACATTTCCATCAAGCTTTACAAAACTTAAATCGTGCTTTGCAGCTTCTAATTCAGCTGGGTCTTCTTCTGTTTCATCTTGCATAGCAGCATAATCTTTATGACGATACAATGCGTTATCATCAAGATTTACTTTCGCATCAGCAGCAAAAACTTTATCATCAGAAGTTAAAAACACAGGATTTATTTCAAACATAGAAGCATCAGTAGCAACATAAGCATTATATAGCGACACAACAAATTTAGTCATATCTTTAAATGCTGCACCAGACAAGCCCAAATTGAAAGCAACTTTACGTGCTTGAAATGCCTGAATACCAACTTTCGGATCAATCTCCTCTTTATATATTAAATGTGGAGTTTCAGCTGCAACGGTTTCAATATCCATACCGCCTTCGGTAGAATACATTATAATATTGCGACCTGTTTGACGGTTTAATAATACCGACATATAAAACTCTTTAATTTCGCTTGGTCCCGGATAATAAATACTTTGTTCTATTAATAATTTATTTACTTGTTTCCCTTCAGGTCCTGTTTGATGTGTTACTAATTGCATTCCTAAAATATCGTTAGCATATTGCGTAACTTCATCAATATTTTTTGCAATTTTCACTCCTCCACCTTTGCCTCGCCCTCCGGCATGAATTTGAGCTTTTACAGCCCAAGTTTCTAAACCTGTTTTTTCGGCTATTTGTTTTGCAGCAGAGGCAGCATCTTCCACCTTGTCAACAACTATTCCTAAAGGAACAGCTACACCAAATTCTTTAAGAATCGATTTTGCTTGATATTCGTGAATATTCATATAAATTATTTTTTATTTTACTGTATAGCCGTAAAGTTAATTAATTTATTTTATAATTTAGATATATTAATGTGTTTTTTGACACTATATATTGTAAAAACCATCAATTTTTGCAAAAAAACTATCAAAAACATTAGAATTTCCAACAATAATTTCTTTTCCAAAAATATAATTATTTCCACCAGAAAAGTCACATACCTTCCCTCCTGCTTCTTGTACAATTAATGTTCCGGCAGCTACATCCCACGATTGCAAACCATATTCGTAGTATGCTTCAAATCTTCCGCAAGCTACATAAACTAAGTCGGTTGCTGCCGTTCCAAATCTTCTTACTCCATGCGTGTTCTCTATAAAATATTGTAATGATTTCATGAAATTTGGTAAACGGCTGTAATCATAATAAGGAAAACCTGTTGCAATTAATGATTCTGATAACTCTTTTGTTTTTGATACAAAAATTTTTTCTCCGTTTAAAAACGCACCTCCATTTTTTGTTGCGGTAAAACATTCATCTAAACCAACTTCATAAACTACACCTATTATAATTTCTTCCTTTTTTTGCAAAGCAATACTTATAGAATAAGGTTTTAATCCATGAATAAAATTTGTTGTTCCATCAAGTGGATCAATTATCCAATTATATATTTCGCTTTTTTTTATTTCAGTACCTTCTTCTGCAATAAAACCGGCATCAGGAAGAATTTCTTTAAGCTTATCAACTAATTTTTGTTCTGCTGTTTTATCTACATAAGTTACAAAATCGTTACGTCCTTTTTTTTCAATTATTTCTGAAGTTATTTTGTGCTGTTCCCCTTTTAAATATATTCCAACTTCTTTTACTAAAACAATTACTTGATCTGTTATTTTCTGTAAATCCATACTTTATTAAATTAAAAAAGCTACTTAAAAACTAATAATATTGTCTAAAATAGATTCTTCGCTACGCTCAGAATGACAATAAATCTCAGTTTTAAAGTAGCTTTTAACTATAAACTTTAAACTATAAACTCAATACTAGTTAAGCATCAATATTAGCATAAGTAGAATTTTGTTCAATAAACTCTCTACGAGGAGGAACTTCGTCGCCCATTAACATAGAGAAAATACGGTCTGCTTCTGCTCCGTTTTCAATTGTTACTTGTTGTAATAATCGAGTTTCAGGATTCATTGTTGTATCCCAAAGCTGAACGGCATTCATCTCTCCAAGACCTTTATACCTTTGTATATGAACTCCTTTTTCGCTTCCGCCACCTAATTCAAATATTGCTTTTTGGCGTTGTTCTTCGTTCCAACAATATTGCTCTTTTTTTCCTTTTTTAATTAAATACAAAGGAGGTGAAGCAATATATAAATATCCATGTTCAATAAGTGGCTTCATATATCTAAAAAATAATGTCATAATAAGAGTTGCAATATGCCTACCATCTACATCGGCATCGGTCATTATTATTATTTTATGATATCTAATTTTTTCAATATTTACAGCTCTACTATCCTCTTCGTTACCTATTGTAACACCAAGTGCAGTAAAAATATTTTTGATTTCTTCGCTTTCGTATACTTTATGCTGCATTGCTTTTTCAACATTAAGAATTTTACCTTTTAATGGCAAAATTGCTTGAAAATGTCTATTTCTTCCTTGTTTAGCTGTACCACCAGCAGAATCTCCCTCTACTAAGTACACTTCACTTTCAGCAGGGTCTTTTCCTGAACAATCGGATAATTTACCTGGTAAACCTCCGCCTACCATCGATGTTTTACGCTGAACTAATTCACGAGCTTTACGTGCAGCATGACGTGCCTGAGCAGCTAACATTACTTTTTGAACTATTATTCGTGCATCTTTAGGGTTTTCCTCTAAATAATTTGCAAGCATTGTACTTACAGCTTGGTCAACATATGAACTAACATCTGAGTTTCCTAATTTTGTTTTTGTTTGACCTTCAAATTGAGGTTCCTGCACCTTTACAGAAACTACTGCGGTTAATCCTTCACGGAAATCATCACCAGCAATATCAAATTTTAGTTTTGATAACATTCCTGATGCATCAGCATATTTTTTAAGTGTACGAGTTAAACCTCGTCTAAAACCAGTTAGATGAGTCCCTCCCTCTATTGTATTAATATTGTTAACGTAAGAGTGAATATTTTCTGAGTAAGATGTATTGTACTGTAAAGCAATCTCTACAGGAACTTCACCATCAGGTTTCTCTATATATATTGTATCTTGAATTAATCTTTCTCTTGTACCATCTAAAAACTCAACAAATTCTTTTAACCCTTCATCAGAATGAAAAGTTTCTTTTGGATTATTTCCTTCTTCATCTTTAACACGCATATCGGTTAAATGAAG
Organism: uncultured Bacteroidales bacterium; assembly: GCA_947311115.1. Taxonomy (GTDB): domain Bacteria; phylum Bacteroidota; class Bacteroidia; order Bacteroidales; family JAFGXI01; genus DYMG01. Next base: position 4,225 of record CAMZKE010000111.1, read on the forward strand.
TGTAATTCCTTTATTCAAGAACGAAAGCTCACGTAAACGAGCAGCAAGAATATCATATTTATATTCTTCAACAATAAAAATACTTAAATCCGGTTTAAATGTAATTATTGTACCGGTTTTATCGGTTGTACCAATTTCCTCAAGCTCAGTTGTTGGTTTACCAATACTAAACTCTTGTCTATATATTTTACCATTACGATGAACAGTAGCTTCTAAATGAGTTGATAATGCGTTTACACAAGATACACCAACTCCATGAAGACCGCCTGAAACTTTGTATGAATCTTTGTCGAACTTACCCCCTGCATGAAGTATAGTCATTACAACTTCTAATGCCGACTTGCCTTCTTTTTCGTGATAATCAACAGGTATTCCACGACCATCATCTTCAACAGTAATAGAATTATCTTCGTTTATTATTACATCAATATTATTACAATGGCCAGCTAAGGCCTCATCTATTGAATTATCAACAACCTCATATACAAGATGATGCAAACCTTTTACGCCTACATCTCCGATATACATTGCAGGTCTTTTTCTAACAGCTTCTAAACCTTCTAGAACTTGAATACTATCAGCTCCGTATTCAGCATTATTTATATTTGCTTTTTCTTGATCGCTCATATATAAATTTATTTTTTTCGTTTATTTACAAAGATACTAATTACGCTACAATTTTTAAAGATTATTCTATGTATATACTTGGTTTTATTAACAACTAATTAACAATATTAAATTACCAAATTATGAAACTAAATTATATTTATTTATGGTATTTAAACAATACAAATATTAATAATTATTTACTGAAGTTGGATTTTAATCATAATAACTCGTAAAAATTACATTTTTTTTTTGAAATTAATTTCAAACTACGTAAATTGCAGGCGAACAGAATTTTATTATTAATTAACTAAATTGTTAGGCAATTGGTTATAGATTAAATTATTATTATTATTATGGATAAGAATTCACAAGAGTTTCAAGCAATGCTTGAGAGAAGAAATGCACGTTTTCTTCAATTTTTCAAAGAAAATGACTTCGAAGAAACTAGATTAATTGGCGACCCTGAGAAACCTGCTTTACTTTTTAAGGAACAAGAAGTTTTATCATGCTATGTTCATAATTTCGAACTTAGATTAATGGATAAGCCTTTTAGCGACAATGTTATTGAGACTATTAAGCTTAATGGTTATAATACTGAAGATGTAAAAGAGCTGTTACAAGCATGGTACGAAACTTACGAGCACAGAAAAGTTTATAAAATACGTTTTATGGACTCAACTCTTTTCTTAGCCGGTTACAATTTCTTGGTTAGAAAGAAAGAAAATCCTGAAGGAAGATATCCTGTTTTTGCAAGACACCATCCGAAAGTATATTTTAGTTTAGAAAAAGCTCAAGAAATTTCTGAAGAATTAGACAAAGCCGGATACAAAGTTGAAGTAATTTAATACTAATGCAAGACAACATAAAAAAAGGCAGAAAATAAATTTTCTGCCTTTTTTATTCTACTTAACCTCACAAACCAACATTTTATCGCCTTCAATAAATGCTTCAATTTTATCACCTATTTTTACCTGCCCTACCCCTTTTGGCGTTCCGGTATAAATTAAATCGCCTATTTTTAATGTTACATACTGCGATACAAATGCAATTAACGAATCAATATTATTAATCATGTCTTTTGTATTTCCTTGCTGAACAGTTTCGCCATTAAGCTGCATAGTAAAATTTATATTATTAACATCAGCAAAATTTTCTTTTGGTATAAGCTTACTAACAGGGGCTGAACCATCAAAAGCTTTTGCATGTTCCCATGGCAAACCCTTTTCTTTACTCTCGCGCTGTAAATCTCGAGCTGTAAAATCTATTCCAATACCTATTTTATCGTAATAACGGTTTGCAAATTCTTTTTCAATATTTTTACCTACTTTACATATCTGAAATACTATTTCTGTTTCGTAATGTACATCTTTTGAGAAATTTGGATAGTAAAAATCTGCATTATTTTTTAACACTGCTGTTTCAGGCTTCATAAAAAACACAGTTTTTTCAGGAACTAAATTTCCTAATTCTTTTGCATGTTCTGCGTAATTTCTTCCTATTGCTATTATTTTCATACTATTATATTTTTCTATTACTTTATGGTTCTATGATTTTAATTTAACATTTCAACCATTTACCCCTTTAGTGTTTATAATTTCCCCTGCAATGCTCTTAGTCTAATTTGGGTTAATACACGCTTTGTGTCAAGTGGAAAATCACTTTTCATAATCCAACCATAATAACCGGGATCCGATTTTAAAACGGACTCAACTGTTTTACCTTTGTGCTTACCAAAATTAATACACTCCTCTCCTTGTTCATTAAAAATCATACGACCTGCAAAATCAACATTTTTATTATGCGACGAAAACTCGCTTAAAAAATCAACATCATTTTCTAATTCCGGGTATTTATCTAATTGCGATTTTAAAACCTCGTAAGTTGCACGTGTATCAGCCTCAGCACTATGTGCATTTGTTAAATCTTTATTGCAAAAGAATTTATAAGCAGCAACCAATGTACGCTGTTCCATTTTATAAAAAATAGTTTGTACATCAACAAATTTATGTTTACGCAAATCTATATCAATATCAGCACGTAAAAATTCTTCAACTAACAAAGGAATATCAAATCTGTTTGAATTATAACCTGCTAAATCGCAGCCTTTAATAAAATCGGCAATTTTTTTTCCAAGCTCTTTAAATGTTGGCTCATTAACTACATCAGCATCGTAAATACCGTGTATTTCACTAGCTTGTTTAGGAATTGGAATTGTTGGATTTACACGTTTTGTGAATACTTCTTCACTTCCATTTGGCAATATTTTTATTATTGATATTTCAACAATTCTATCGGTTACAGTATTTATTCCTGTTGTTTCTAAATCGAAAAATGCTAAGGGATTTTTTAATTTTAAGTCCATATTTTATATTATTCTATTATTAAATAATTATTTCATTAAACAATTGTATTATTCAATATTATTCTTATCAGAATTAAATCGTTTTACGAGTTCTTCAGGGCGTTTTATAGTTTTTAAAATCCAATCTAACATTAATTCATCTCGTTCTTTTTGAGTTAAATGCCAATCTAATTTAGAATCTCTAATTTTATCAGATAAATACTGCATTACAAGAGCTGCCGAAACAGAAATATTATAACTCTCGGTAAATCCATACATTGGTATTCGTAAATACTCATCGGCATTATCAATTACTGTTTGCGTAACACCATCGTATTCGGTACCAAAAAGCATTACAAATTTGCCTTTTGTTATATCAAAATCGTGCAAACTAACATCGTTGGTGTGTGGAGTTGTAGCAATTATTCGATAACCTTGCTTTTTTAAATGATTTATTGCATCTAGCGTATTATTACTTTTCTCATTATAAGTATACAAATTTAACCATTTTGGAGAACCTACTGCTACATCAGGATTTATATTATATTTATTTCTATTCTCAATTATATGAATATCTTGAACTCCAAAACAATCAGCCGAACGCAATACTGCACTTGCGTTTTGCGATTGATATATATCTTCTAAGGCAACAGAGAAATAACGTGTACGATAATCCAAAACCTTATTAAATAGGTCGTATCTTTTTTCTGTAACAAACTCTTTTAAGTAATTTACTAATTCTTTACTCATAAAAATTGGCTAATTAATTTTATATGTAAAGATAATATGTTTTATAATAATTATGTATTATTTTTTAGTAAATTTTAGTTTATAAACTATCAAGAACTGCTGTTAAATCGGCATCAGATATTGGAGTCATTGTTACATCAACATTATTTGTTGATGCACTAACATCTGTTTCATTAAAATAATGAAATAATTGTCCACTACCGTCAATACCCATAAATATTATTTTAATATTTTTACCGTAAGGTAAATTATTTGCAGTATTAGAATATAGTTGTATCAATCCTTTTGTATCAGGAAAATAAATAAACTTGCTTAGTGTTGTTAAATTATCTGATGTAGAAGTAAATGTATAATCTACAGTGTTACTACCAAAAGAAGGGTCTTTAGCACAAGATATCCACCCAAGTTGTTTCATATTTGTAGTGTACCCATAAGTATTAGTGCCAAAAGTACCTGTTGGTGTATTTACCCAATCAACAATACTTCCATTATCAGAACCATAATAAGTACTCATTCCTGTTTCCGGCGATGAGTTGGGCATTTCTATATGCCATGTTCTATTTGGACGTAGAACTAACTCTTGCCCATCTTTAAATGCAGTAATTTTTAATTCGCCGTGCGATGTTAGAATTATATTACCACCCATTGTTGGCATCTGATAATATATCATATCTTTTGCAGGATAAAGTTCAATTAATTTTACTATATAAGGCCACTGAACGCTATCGCCATTGGCATACATTAATACTTCTTTTGATGGATATATCTTTGTTCCTTCATGCCCAACAATAGGCTGAGTGCCTGATGTATCTATTACAAATTCTTGCTCGTCTTGTTTTTTTGTATTATAGTAATCGTTCATAGATTGATAATCTGTTAACTGTTCTTCTTCAACAGACTCTACTCTTTCTTTTGAACAGCTTCCTAAAAACACAATACCCATTACCAAGGTAAAACTCATTAAGCTAAATACTACTTTTGATGTTTTCATTTTTCTTTTTTTTAATCGTATGCAGGACAATGCATTGCTTTATGCTTTCGCTTGCCTCCGCCACCTTTATTATTTTTACTATTACACCAAAAGAAGTACATTACCCCTATTCTTAAATTAGTTTCTTTCCATTTAAAGTTATAGCGATACTCAATAAATGGTCTTAAACATTTGCGTGTAGTTAGCCCCACTCCTACTTCTCCGTCCCAATTTGAATATTTTGCATTTTCCATTCTAGAGGCGGTACTATTTATCCAACCATTATACGAACCGTGTACCAATCCATAAAAAGCCCAATTTTTAACATAAAATAAATTTAAATGCAAACTTAACCCTGCATAGTACTCAGTAATTTTATTAAACGAAGGATAATATGCAACTTGCGGTACAATACTTAAACGTTTATAAGGTATTTCTACACGCAAACCCGGAGCAAAGCTTTCTGTTTGAAAATTATAGATAGCAGAAACCCCAACTCCTAATTTCTGAGAAAAACTATTAATATTAAACAATAACACAAATATTGTTATTAAAGTATATTTTAAATATATATTCATATTACGATATTTTTTAATACAAAAATTATATAATTATTTAAACAACCGTTTAAACACATCTTCAACTTTAGAAACAGCAATTATTTCTATCTTTTTTGATGAGATATTTAACGATTTTAAATTATTTTTTGGGATAAATATTCGTTTAAAGCCTAATTTTTCGGCTTCTAATATTCGTTGTTCAACTCTCGATACAGAACGTATTTCGCCGGTTAGTCCAACCTCTCCGGCAAAACAATCTGTTTTTTTAATTGCAAGGTCTAAATCTGATGAAAGTACTGATGTAATTATTGCCAAATCAATAGCCGTATCATCAACTTTAATTCCACCGGCTATATTTATAAAAACATCTTTTGTAGCCAACCTAAAACCTGCGCGTTTTTCAAGTACAGCGAGCAACATACTCAATCGGCGAGTATCAAAACCTGTTGTTGTACGCTGCGGTGTACCATAAACGGCACTACTTACAAGTGCTTGAATTTCTATTAAAAAAGGTCGTAACCCCTCAATACTCGATGCTACTGCTACTCCACTAACTTCGTCTGATGAATTAGATAAAAGCAGTTCAGATGGATTTGACACTTCTCGTAATCCGGAACTTTGCATTTCAAAAATCCCTAATTCAGAGGCGGAGCCAAACCTATTTTTATGAGCTCGTAATATTCTATACTCATAATTTCTATCGCCTTCAAATTGCAAAACTGTATCAACAATATGCTCCAAAACTTTAGGTCCGGCAATGCCACCTTCTTTATTTATATGACCTACCAAAATAATTGGTACTGAATTAATTTTTGCATATTCTAACAAACCAATTGTACATTCACGAATTTGCGATACAGTTCCCGGCGACGACTCAATTTTACTTGTTTGCAAAGTTTGAATTGAATCAATTATCACTAATCTTGGTTCAAATTTTTTAAACTGAAGCAAAATATTTTCTAAAGATGTTTCGCTTAATAAATATACATTATCAGGGTTTTCAGACAAGCGTTCGGCACGCATTTTTATTTGAGAATTACTCTCTTCGCCTGAAATATATAATATTTTCTTGATATTTGAATGTAATGCGAATTGTAATAGAAGTGTAGATTTACCTATTCCCGGTTCGCCACCAATAAGCACTAATGAACCTGGCACTAACCCGCCCCCTAAAACTCTATCCAACTCGTTATTTGATGTTGATATTCGCTTTTCAGATAATATTTCTACATCAGATATTAATTTGGGGGTTGTATTCTGTTTTTCAATTGTTATTCCTACTTTCGACTGCTTTACTTCTATTTCTTCAACAAAAGTGTTCCATTCGCCACAAGAATTGCAACGCCCCAACCATTTTGCAACCTTTGTTCCACAATTTTGACAAACATATACTGTTTTGGGTTTTGCCATTATTATTTTTTTAAGAAATCACGCCAAAGAAATGCACCTGCGGTATTACCATTAGCAAGCTCTACCCTAAACAACGACATTTTAGAGCCATCTATTTTCATAATTTTATATTTACCATCTAATTTACCATCGACATTTGTTATTTGTATATAGTAACCACTCATTCCCATATTTTTACTCGACATTGAATAAATTCCTTTATGTGAAATTAGAGTGTCTGCACCATATTCTTCAACAATTAAATTAGACGATGCGTCAAAAGTCCATAATTGCTCGTTTTGTGTTTCTGTATTTGTATTTTCCATAGGTTGATTAACCCAAATACCAATAATTTTTGTTTGTTTAGATTTTTGACATGATGATAAAAACAAAATAAGAACGGTAATAAATGTGTATTTAATAAAATTATTCATATTTTATTTTTTAACAAATTCTTTCCATAAAAAAGCCCCACCCTCAACATCAGGATTTTCTGAATCAGCATTTTTTTCAACTCTATTAAGAACCATCACATCACTTTTAAGTTCTTTTATTTTATATAACCCGTTCCAATATATATAAACACCTCTAATATCAACATAATTACCTTTCATAAATTTAGACAACACCTCGTAAGTGCCACTATAATAATATGTTGTATCGGTATATTTAACTTCAATTTTAATTTTATTTGATGCATCGAAAGTCCAAACTTGTTCATTAGCGGGGTCAGAAATACTATTCATAGGAACAAAAGTCCAGTCGCCTACTATTTTTTTTTCTTTTGATTTTCTACACGATGAGCTTAAAAAAATCGTTAAAATAACTAAAGATGCTAATAAATATTTATTCATTTTTTATGTTTTAAAGAATCAAAATTACAAAAAAATATGCAATTTCAAACAGCTATTAATCACATTGTTTTAATATTTTGTCAACAATTTTAGTTGTGGAATAACCTTCAACAAAATCAATTGTCTTAATTTCGCCTCCATATTTCATTAACACATTATACCCAACTATATCCTCTATCTTATAGTCACTGCCTTTTACAAGCACATCAGGTTTAATATTTTCTATTAAATTTAATGGTGTTTCTTCGTCAAAAAGAACAACATAATCAATATATTGAATAGCCGCCATTGATATTGCTCTTGATATTTCATCTTGCAATGGTCTGTCTAGTCCTTTTAATCTTGATACCGATTTATCAGTATTCAAACCAATAACCATTATATCAGCCAAATCGGCTGCTTGAGCCAAATACTCAATGTGTCCACGATGCAAAATATCGAAACAACCATTCGTAAACACTATTTTCTTATTGTTTTCTCTATGTTTTTTTAAAGATGTAAGTAATTCGTCGAGTGTTAATATTTTATTTTGAATCTTCTTTAAATTCATCTGATAATGTATTTGTTTTTTTATGTAATGAAATCATTATAGCAGAAAAACCGCCAACTATTAAAACTAATAATGTTTGAGCTTCGTGCGATATTGTTGCATAAACCAAGCCTGTATCGTAAGAAATACCATAAATAGTTAAGGATAATGCAACAATTGCATGGTATGTTCCAAAGCCACCTTGAACAGGTAATGCCATTCCTATTCCACCAAAAACAAGCACAAATAATGCATCAGCAAAAGTTAAATATGAAGTTTCTTTTAGAGCAAAAAACACCACGTAAGTCATTAATGTATAAAACAACCATATTACTATTGTATGAAAAACAAAATACAGTTTCTTTTCCATTTTGTAAATAGTTTTTATGCCATCTAACACATCTTTAAGCAAATAAAATATTTTTTTTACTAAACTTATTTCTGCAAGTTTTTTCCTGAAAATGTATAGCAATAAAGTTAGTATAAAAAATACGGCTACAATTATAGCATAAGCAAGCCCTACACTGCCAAATTTATCGGAAATAGATATAAAAGCAGGATTTAATATTTTTTCTAAAATAAAATTCCCAAATAAATCTATATTATAGAAAAAAACAAAAATCATTATTGATAATAATATTGTTAAATCTAAGGCACGCTCAACTATAACTGTACCTAACAATTTTGAAACAGGAACTTTATCGGTTTTATAAAGAGCCGAACAACGAGTTACTTCGCCAAGCCGAGGAAAAGCCATATTTGCCAAATAACCAAGCATTAATGAATAAAACGCATTAAGTTTACTTACATTGTAGCCGAGAGGTTCAATTGCTATTTTCCAACGAATTGCACGACTAACAAAAGCTATTAGTCCAAATAAAACATTCATTCCAACCCAAAAGAAATTGGCTTGTTTTATACTTTCAATAAATTTATCTAAAGGAATGTCTTTAAAAGCAAAATAAAGTAAAACTCCTCCTATCGATAAGAAAAGTATATACTTTATTATATTAACTATTTTTTTGTTCAACTACACAAGTTTATTTGTAATAGTATCAGGAAAAACAAGGCTTGGTTTAAAACTTTTAGCTTCTTCAAAATCCATAGAAGCATACGAAATAATAATAACCACGTCGCCAACAGCAACTTTTCGGGCAGCAGGACCATTTAAACAAATTTCACCTTTTCCACGTTCACCTTTAATAATATAGGTTTCTAAACGTTCGCCATTGTTAATATTAACAATCTGAACTTTTTCGTTTTCAATCATATTAGCAGCATCAAGCAAATCTTCGTCAATAGTTATGCTACCAACATATTGCAAATTTGCTTCTGTTACCGATACTTTGTGTATTTTCGATTTTACTACCTCAATATTCATTTTGATAGGTTTACTTTATGCTTGCAAAATTATAAATTTATATATTATTGGCAATTATTTTTATGGTTTATATTAATTTATTTGTGATTTTTTTAACCGAGAAATTCAAATTATTTTATTAACAATTACAAATAATAAACAAATACGCAATTTATTTTGATAATTAAACATTATTATTTATATTAGTTGGGTAAAATTTTTAAACAAAAATGATTAAACAACACAAAGCACGCATCCCTGTAGAGAGAGAGAGAGAGAGAGAGATAGAGAGAGAGAGAAGGTTAACTCTAAATAGAGGCTCTCCATTTTAAATTTATTTAAACACTAATAATTATTTGCACAATAAATATAAAAAAATAAATTTAAATAATACAAAATGAAACGATTAAATTTAGTTATTACAATAATGCTGTTTGTTTCTGGTGTTTTTGCTCAGGAAGACACATTGAATTTTTATGATTTCTTTTATACGCATTATAATAAAAAAGATACATTTGAAAGTGGTATAAACAAGCAATTAGAAAGAACATACATGATATGGTCTAATAGATTAGCTCCGACAGGAGATATCAAAATAGCGACTAATGCAGTATATAATTATTATGATTATTTTTTAAAAAACAGTTCAAGTAAATCAACGAATTCTTATAGCCCTAATTGGAATTGTTTGGGTCCAAATGGAGTTACTGGTGCAGTATACCATACTCATGGTCATGGAGGAAGGATAACAAGATTGTGTATTGCCCCCAATTATGATGGCGAAGAATGCAAAACAATATATGCTAGTTCATATGGTGGATTGTGGAGAACTCAAGATGATGGAAATAATTGGGAAAGTATCAATATTACTCCATTTATTCCAACTTCTTCTGTTGGTGATATAGTTGTCAGTCATCAAGATACCAATAAAATTTTTATTTCAACAGGAATGCCTAATTATGACGGTTATTGGTGGAGAACGCTAACTACTAATATGAATGTATTATTTACTGCAGGAATTTTTAGAAGTACAGATTATGGACAAACTTGGATGGCTATTAATACGGGTTTTTTTCAAGATTTTCAAGATGGTGGTACAATAAGAAGAATGATTATTAATCCAAGTAATGATAACATAATTTATGCTGCTACAACAAATGGTATATATAAGACTACAAATGCCTGTGCAACTTCACCTGTATGGCAACTTATTTTCGACGGTTTGTCTCCATATAACGATGAATACAAATTCAGAGGTTTGGAATTTAAACCCAATGATTATAATACTGTATATTGCAGTGCACGTGATATATACAAATACGATAATAATGTAAACAATTGGATAAGTATGACTGACAACCCCCAACATCTTTTAGATTTGAATCATTTATATAATGGGTTGGAATTTACTGTAAGGAAGATAAATATTGCTGTAACAGAAGATGCCCCAGATAATTTGTATGCATATATAGTTGGCACAGAAAAAGTTTATCTGGAACCTGATAGCACACAAAAAAATACAGTTGGTTATATTTTCAAACTTGAAAACAATAATTGGACAAAAATAGATAGAATGGTTAGTAATAATCTACTTAATGATGTAAATACATCACGAATGCCAATAGCTGTATCTAACAATAATAAAAATGAAATATACTGGGGATATACAAAGACAAGAAAATCAACAAATGGCACAAGTTTCTTCACTGTTTCTGGATATAACGGAACTGGTTATCATGCGGATATACAAGATATCAAACTTCCTTCAAATTACCCAACAAATCAAGGGGAAGTTTTTACAGCAAGCGATGGTGGTGTAAGCTCAAAATCAATAACCGATAATTCATATAACGGAGGTTGGTCATTTTTAAATAATGGTATTCAAAATGCTAATATATGGAATTTTGATGATTCTGAAAACGCATCATATAGAATTATAGTTGGGTTACAAGATAATGCGTGTAGTAAATATTTAGGTAATGGTATCTGGGAGTATTTTGGATCTGCAGATGGTTATAATGCTAAAATTGATGCATATAATAATGATAACATTTATTATAAGGCAAATAGTGGATTTGCAAGGAAAAACTATGATTTAACCGATTATATTATTTACGGGTATTCAAATTTACCATATTGGACAGATAGTGATGGATATAATCATTATAAAAGCTTTGGAATCTCTGTAGATATTGAACATAATCCAATAAATTTTGATACTTATTTTCCTTTAAATGAACTTATTTACAGAAAAAAAATTCATAACGAAACAAGTTCAAATACAGCTAATGATATATGGGAAAAAAAATCAAATATGGGATGGCATAATGGATTTTCCGATTTTGAAGTAAGTGAATCAAAGGGTTCTAATGGAAATGTATATGCTTATGCTGTAAGTTATGGTGCACTTTTTTTAGATGTTTATAATCCTAATTTAAATAGTCCACATAATAGAGTTGCAAAACTTTTTCGTACTACACAAGGTGTAAACGATAGTAGTTGGGAAGAAATTGGATATGAAGGGTATCCTACATCTGGAGATGTTGATTACCCAATTTTAGCTAGTGTGGTTATTCACCCTACAAATCCTAATATTATTTGGGTAACATACACGGGCTACAAAGACCAATATAAAGTATGGAAAAGCACTGATGCTGGTGATACGTGGATAAATTGGGATCCAAATCATACTTTATATAATATTCCTGTAAACGAAATTGTTTACCAAAAAAACACAAATGATAGATTGTATATTGCTACAGATTACGGAGTATTTACAAGAGATAATAATTCTGATTGGGAAAAATATGGAGATAATTTTCCAAATATTAGAGTAACCGAATTAAAAATCAACTACTGTACACAAAAGCTTAGAGTTGCCACTTTTGGTAGAGGTATTTGGGAAGCAGATTTACAAGCAACAACACATAATAACGATGTAAAAACTATTACAGAAAACGTAACATGGAGTGGTAATGCATGGTCTGAAACTGATATTAAAATATTAGACGGTGTTACATTAACAATAACAGGAACATTAAATATACCGGAAAACAAAAAAATAATTGTAGAACCAGGTGGTGAACTAAGAGTTTACGGCGGAACAATTACCAATAATTGTGATAAAATGTGGCAAGGCATAGAAATACAAGGCGATGCAAGCACAAGCCAGTATGCTGCCAACAACCATAAAGGCAAAGTTATACTTAATAACGCTACTATTGAAAATGCCTATAAAGCCGTAACCTGTTATAATGGTGGTATTTTACAAGCTAATAGCTCTAACTTTTTTAATAATTACCGCAGTTTAACTTTTTATACTTGGACAAATCCTGGTTACTATGCTAACCGTAATAAATCCTTTATTAAAAACTGTAATTTCGAAATTAACAAAGAAGTTCTTAACAATGGTAGTTCTCATGCGTCAAGTTATGTTTACATAACAAACAACGGAGGCAAACTAAAGTTTTATGGTAACACTTTTACAAATACAAACCAAAACTGGAACACATCAGATTTAGGCACAGGTATTACTATGTATTCTTCGAATGCAGAAATAACATACAGATGTAAAGTAGCTGTAGCTTATGGTCAAGAATGCCCTGAAAACCAACGAGATTCTTCAATATTTAACAATCTTAATTTAGGAATAAATTCTTCTGCATACAATGCTTCGGGTATTGAAATAAACCAGTGTGTTTTTAATAATAACTACCGTAGCATATATATTTCAGGCAACTCAAATATTGCTACAATTACTAAAAACACATTTAATGCAGGTAACCATACTACTGACTACCACCCTTATTCGATGTTTTTAAACAACAATACCGGTTATACTGTTGAAGAAAATACCTTTAATGGCAATGCCGATGCCGATGCCGGCGTATATGTTTATAACTCCGGCGACGAAAGCAACGAAATTTATAAAAATACTTTTAGTGGTTATACTCGCCAATCTAACTCTTCGGCTGTTGTAGCAAATAGAAAAAATAGTAATTATATTTATAATAACCCTAACAATCAAGGAGACGAAGGTTTACAGTTTCATTGTAACGAGTTTACAGATTACAACTATGCAATGGCTGTTGTTTATGGTAATATACGTAGAGACCAAGGAAATAGTGGTGAAACTACCGAGCTTGCCGGAAACACTTTCGACCACCTTAGTTCTACCCCCGAAGCCGACTTACATTTCGATGCTAATATACCAAGCTATTATAATATACCTCATTATAATTATTATCAGCATAATACTGCTATTGCTCAAATTCAGGATTTTGACAATAATAAGGTTACGGCTAATACAATGCCTTACCCTTATGTCACTGATGATGCCTGTCCATCACATATAAGTACAGGTGGTGGCGGTGGTTTTGTTGGTATGCAAGCAACAAAAACAGCGGTAGAAGCATTAGATGCTGAAATTACAACAGAACAAGACCAACTACAAACACTTGTTGATAATGGGAATACCGATATACTACTAAGCGAAATTGAAAACATAAACAATTATAATTTTAACCAAACATCGGTTAAAATAATGCAAACACAAGGATATATATCCGATACTGTTGCAAACGAATATACTCGTTCAGATGTAAATTATTACAACCGATTTACCAAAGCAATTACACTAATAGATATATCGCCATTACCATATAGCACACGTATTGTGGTACAAAACTCTAATTTACATCCGGTATTAAAATATATTATTGGTTTATACCAAAACGGAACAAATATTCGCGAACAGGACGAGCAAAATATTGCAAACAACAAACATAACAGGCAAATACTTATTCGCAATGCAATACGCAAAGCCGTTACCGATACTTTAACAGAAACTACCGATAGTTTAATTCAGTTTTTGCAAACACGCTCGGGTATCGAAAATAAATATACTTTAGTTGGCTTACTCGAAAAAAAGAAAAACTTTAACGAGGCAAACAATTTACTTAATACTCTTAACACTATTAAAACCGACTATAATATTAGTAAGCAAGAAGAAATAACTACTTTTATTAACTTGCAAAATATTATTATAAATATTGAACAAGCAAATGCCAACGAATTTAACCAAATTGTAAAAAATAATAACGAATTTTTAACAAATTTGGCTAACGACTCAAACAGTATTTTTATGTCAACAGCTTGGTGTTTATTAGAACAAGCTAACTCAGGTAACTATACCGAGCAAGTAGTATTGCCTAAAATAAATACTAACAAACATACAAAAATTGAAGCTTTAAAACCATTATACAGTTACAAGCAACACAATGGTTTAGAGCCATTAATAAACATTTACCCTAACCCTACTGATGACCATATTACTGTTGAATATGCAATGTTAGATAAAGGCGATGCAATTACCATAGGCATATACAATATGCAAGGCAAATTGCTAAAACAAGTAAAATCGGATAACCAAATTGGTATATTAAACATTAATATTGCCGAATTTGCTCCGGGTAATTACAATGTACGCTTTGTTTCTGCATTACAAGGTCATTATACTGTTAAAATTACTAAAAAATAATTTTTTATAAACCTATAAGAAGTTAGCTTACAATAAGCTAACTTCTTTATTTAAAATTAGTTATATGAATAAAATATTGTATACTTTTTATATATTATGTTTCACTTTATATTCTTTTGCTCAATTTAATATTATAGTTGAGGATACTACAGATAATCATTTATATACTCAAACAATTAATAATGGCAATAATATATATACTATAATTAATGGTTCAGCAGATGCACTAGGGAATAGAGGTATTAGTTTTATAGAGAGTGATTCGTTAGGCAATATTTTACAAAAAAAAGTATTTGCTAAAAATAATGAAATTTGGTACGAAGG
>CAMZKE010000112.1 GCA_947311115.1 uncultured Bacteroidales bacterium
ATATACAATAGTTTTAAAATATATCAAATAGTTATAATATTGATAAATATAAGAAAAAACAAAATAGAAATAACAATATGCTATAAGTAAAATATTATTAAAAATTTGATAGATAATGAGTCTATATATCGTCTCAAGCCGGCAAGGCTATTATGCAAAATCTGAAGAGTTTCGGTTGCTAGTGATTTATTGTTTAAAATAATTTATCAAAATATAGCATTAGAAATAACAAAACATAACTAAATTTCTTACTTTTGGCGAAAGTATTGTTTTTAATGAATATACTACAGCTAACAAATAAAATGCCCTATCCTGCCAAAGATGGTGGTGCCATAGCTACTTTGAATTTAAGTAAAGGTTTTATAAATTCCGGCAAAAAATTAACTATTCTCACAATGAATACGGCAAAACACTTTTTCGATGAAAAAAAATTGCCATCAGAACTAACCACTAAAATTACTTTTGAAACTGTTTATGTTGAAGCATCGATAAATGCAAAAGATGCAATAAAAAACTTGTTTTTTTCAAAACTGCCTTACAATGCTGTTAGATTTATTAATAATAATTATAAAAATAAACTTATAAATATTTTAAAATCAGAACAATTTGATATTGTTCAGCTCGAAGGCATTTATCTTGCCCCGTATATTGATACTATAAAAAAGTATTCGACAGCAAAAATATCGCTACGAGCTCATAATATTGAGCATGAAATATGGAAACGAGTTTCTGCAAATGAAACGAACCCTGTAAAAAAGAAATATTTAAAGGTTCTATCAAACAGAATAAAAAAGTTTGAACAATCGTACATTAATAAATACGATTTACTTGTACCTATAACCGACCGAGATTTAAAGGTTTTCAATAAAATGGGGAATAATAAGCCGGCAAAAACTTCGATGACAGGTATAGATATTTCTGATTTAATTTCCGATACAAGTAGTATAGAATACCCTTCGGTTTTTCATATTGGAGCATTAGATTGGGCTCCAAACCAAGAAGGTTTGCATTGGTTTTTTAATAATGTTTGGCAAAATTTAAGTACAAAACAACCTAATTTAAAGTTATATATTGCTGGAAGAAACGCCCCTGACAATTTTATAGAAATAATTAAAAAACAGCCAAATACAATATATTTAGGTGAAGTTGAAAACGCCTACAAATTTATGAACTCAAAAGCTATAATGATTGTGCCATTACATTCGGGAAGCGGAATGCGAATAAAAATTATTGAAGGAATGGCTTTAAGTAAAACAATTGTTTCTACCAAAATAGGTACCGAAGGTATACCTACCGAAAATGGTAAAAATATATTAATAGCAAACACGGCTCAAGAATTTAGCGGGGCAATAGAAAAATCAGTTTCAAATCGCGATTTATTTGATAAAATTGGACGTAATGCGGCTAAATTCATAAAAGAAAACTACGATAACAATAATTTATCGATAGAATTATTAGATTTTTACAAAAAACATATTTAATCTGTTTGGTTTAAATTACCTGCCCCATTTGTACCTATTAAATATTGTTTTAATTTCAATTTGTAATTAGATTTAATATATCACCTAATACTTATAAATGTTAGTTTTTTAGCAAAAAAAACACCCAGATGAAATAAATCAAATGGGTGTTATATATTAGTAAAATCTTATAAGCTTATAAAAGACCGTTAGTTTTACGAACAGCTTCAGCAGAAGACTTCATTTTTTCTTTTTCAGCATCAGAAAGTTCAACTTCTAAAATTTCTTCGATACCGTTTTTACCAATAACAGCAGGTACTCCAATACAAATATCTTCTAAACCGTATTGTCCATCAAGTAAACAAGAACAAGGGAAGATTTTTTTTGTATCTAAAGCAATAGCTTTAACCATTTCCGATACAGCAGCACCTGGTGCATACCAAGCACTTGTGCCTAATAATTTAGTTAATGTTGCTCCACCTACTTTTGTTGCTTCAACTATTTCAGCTTGTTTATCAGCATCTAAAAACTCAGAAACGGGCAAACTATTACGTGTAGCTTTTTCAATTAAAGGAACCATACCTGTATCGCTATGTCCACCGATAACCATTGCCGAAACTTCTGATGTAGGGCAATTCATAGCTTGAGCTAAGTTATACTTAAAACGAGCACTATCTAAAGCACCGCCCATACCAATTACTCTGTTTTTAGGAAGCCCTGAAACTTTAGCTGCTAAATAAGCCATAGTATCCATAGGATTACTTACAACAATTAAAGTTACATTTGGAGAATGTTTAACAAGATTTTCAGCAACCATTTTTACAATACCTGCGTTTGTAGAAATAAGTTCTTCGCGAGTCATACCTGGTTTACGAGGAATTCCACTTGTAATAACAGCTATATCGCTATTTGCTGTTTTTGTATAATCACCTGTAGTTCCTGTAATAGTAGAATCAAATCCGTTTAAAGATGAACACTGCATTAAATCCATAGCTTTACCTTCAGCAAAACCTTCTTTAATGTCAATTAATACTACCTCATCTGCAAAATCTTTAATTGCAACGTACTCTGCACAACTTGCACCTACTGCACCTGCTCCAACAATTGTTACTTTCATTCTATTATATTTTAAGTTTGTTAATAATTATTTTAAGCCACTAAACTAATGTATTTTATCATAAAAAAATATATTATAAAACATAGATTATTATTTTTAACAAAAATTATATTCTGTTATGCTCTAATAACACCAAGTTTATAATCTTTTCGTTCCGGATTATGATTTGCCGCTTCAATACCCATTGAAATAGCTTTTCTTGTTTCAAGAGGATCTATTATAGCATCAATCCATAGTTGTGATGCAGCATAATATGGTGATGTTTTTGCTGTATATTCATCTTCAATTTCTTTTGCTAATCGGTCTTGCTCTTCTTGACTAATTACCTCACCTTTTGCTTTCATTGTTGCTAATTGAATTTGCAAAATGGTTTTTGATGCCGATTTACCACTCATTACAGCAATTTGTGCTGTTGGCCATGCTAACATTAGCTGTGGGTCGTAAGCCTTACCGCACATAGCGTAATTGCCTGCGCCATAAGAATTTCCAACAACAACTGAGAATTTTGGAACTATAGAATTTGCCATTGCATTAACCATTTTTGCACCATCTTTAATAATGCCTGCGTGTTCAGAACGAGAGCCTACCATAAACCCTGTTACATCGTGCATAAAAAGCAGAGGTATTCTTTTCTGATTACAATTCATTATAAAATGTGCAGCTTTGTCAGCTGAATCGGTGTAAATAACTCCTCCAAACTGCATTTCGTTGGTCTTTGTTTTTACTATTTTTCGTTGGTTTGCAACAATTCCTACCGACCAACCATCAATACGTGCATAACCACATACCATAGTTTTTCCATAGCCTGCTTTATACTCATCAAATTCAGAATTATCAACTAAACGTAATATCACTTCCTTCATATCGAAAGGAGTATCTCTTTTTTCAGGAACAATACCATATATCTCTTTTTCGTCAAGTTTAGGTTTTGCGGGTTCAATTCTATTAAAGCCTGCTGTTTGAGGTTCTCCTATTTTTGATATTAAACTTTTAATTGTGTCTAGTGCTTCTTCGTCATTCTCTACTTTATAGTCTAAAACGCCAGAAATTTCGGTATGAGTTGTAGCACCGCCAAGAGTTTCGTTATCAACATCTTCGCCAATAGCCGATTTTACTAAATAACTTCCTGCAAGGAAAATAGTACCTGTTTTATTTACAATAAGTGCTTCGTCACTCATAATTGGCAAATATGCACCACCGGCAACACAATTACCCATAACTGCAGATATTTGTGTAATTCCCATTGCACTCATTTTTGCATTATTTCTAAAAATACGTCCAAAATGTTCTTTGTCTGCAAAAATATCGGCTTGTAGTGGCAAAAAAATACCAGCACTATCAACTAAATATATAATTGGCAAATGATTTTCCATTGCAATTTCTTGAGCTCTTAAATTCTTTTTTCCTGTAATAGGAAACCAAGCTCCGGCTTTAACAGTAGCATCGTTAGCTACAATTACACATTCTCTACCTTTTACATAACCTAAGCCAATAACAACACCACCCGAAGGGCATCCACCGTATTCTTTATACATTCCATCACCAACAAAAGCTCCTATTTCTAAAAAATCGCTTTTATCATCAATTAAATAATCGATACGCTCACGTGCTGTCATTTTATCCTGTGCGTGAGTTTTATCTATCTTTTTCTGTCCGCCACCTAAGTATATTTTCTCTAATTTCTGATTCATTTCAGAAATCATTAATCGCATACTATCTTCGTTTTTATTGAATTTTATATCCATTTTGCTGTATTTTTTTGCTTAAAAGTAATAAATATCTAAATTATTGTATAATTTAATTTTAAGCGACATCTTATTTATAATGCTTTTAATTTATTTTCGTTTTTGGAATTGGCATTCTAATATATAAGTAATCATTAGTTTCTAAAGATTACTTAATTAGAAATTATCCGTTATACAACTTATTTTCTGATAGAT
Organism: uncultured Bacteroidales bacterium; assembly: GCA_947311115.1. Lineage (GTDB taxonomy): Bacteria > Bacteroidota > Bacteroidia > Bacteroidales > JAFGXI01 > DYMG01. Next base: position 4,518 of record CAMZKE010000112.1, read on the forward strand.
ATCAATACCCACTATTAAGTTTCACTGTTTTATGATAATATAGAAAACTATTAATTTTATAGATGTTTAAACCAAAGTATTTTTACTTTTTACCCTTTTGTAAAAATACACTTTAAAATTATTTCAAATATGAATATATATCCAGCATTAAACAAATTGTAAAATCAGCCTAACAAACTAAATAACAGTGTAAAAAAAAATACCCCCCTATATTATTTTATGATAATCAGGTGAAAAGTATTTTTTGTTATTTACTCAAATAACGAAAATTTATCGTAATAAATTAGATACTTCGCTTTGTTCAGTATGACAGAGTTAACCCGCATTATTCATATAATTCAATAATATTACGTATAATCTATTTATAAACAATTCGTTAATAATGCGGGTTAATGTTAGATTACAACATAAAACTAAAGCATTTGTCATTTTTAACGTAGTGAAAAACGACAAATGCTTCACGAATAAATTTAAAATAAATTATAATTATACACCCATCGGGTTAATACAAAACCTAAATATATTAGTTTAAATATTTAATCCATAAGTTCTCAACAGCTTCATCTTCATCAAAAGCATTAATTCTATCAATAAAGTTTGAAACTAAATTAATAAATAAGAAATCTTTAGCAGATACTGCTGGACTAATAAATTCTTTTTCTGTTGGTTTAGATATATTTTTATAATAAACAGATTTCTCGGTAATACCAAAAGCAAGCATTTCGGTTGTTTCATAATCCGCAACTATTCCATCTATTTTACCATCTAATAACAATTTTTTTGCCTCGTTAATATCTTTTACACTAACTAATTTTGCATTTGGATAATTTGCTTTAACATATTTTTCGCTTGTAGTGTTTTCTGTAGCCGCAAGAGTAATATCTTTACGATTAACCAACTTTGGCTCTCCTTTATAAAGTTCTTTCTTAAAAGTTAGTATTGATTTACCTGTTTTATAATAAACTCCAGGAAAAGCAACTTCTGTATTTCTTTTTGTTGTAATAGTCATACCTGATAAAATAATATCAATTTTACCTTCCTTCAATGCTTTTATTAATTTTTCGAAAGGCATTATTTCAAATTTAGCCTCTACGCCTAATCTTTTTGCTAATGAATTGGCAATATTAATATCAATTCCATTTAAGTTACCTTTACTATCTTTAAAAGTAAAAGGAAACTGCTCGCCAGTTGTACCAACAACTAAAACTTTTTCTTTAATAATTTTATTGATTATTTCTTGAGCTTGTGATTGTGTTCCATAAGCAAGAAACAAAACTGTTAATAAGATAAATACTTTTTTCATTTTTTTATTTTTTAATTTGTGACAAATATAACAAAATAATAAATTAATTAGTAATATTTTTACAATCTCTAAAAAATATAATATGAATGAATTTGATATAGTTGCAAAAACAATTTTTGGTTTAGAAGAAATTCTAGCTGATGAGCTTAAAACAATAGGTGCAAAAGATATAAAAATTTTACAACGTGCCGTTTCATACAAAGGCAATAAAGAAACTCTTTATAAAAGTAATTTACATTTACGTACTGCAATTAGAATATTGGTGCCTATATCGAATTTTAAAGCTAATAGTGAGCGCGAATTATACAAAGGAACTCAAAAAATTGATTGGGAAAAGTATTTAAATACTAATAAAACTTTTGCTATTGATGGCACTACAAGTGGTGAATTATTTACTCATTCGAAATATGCGGCTTTACTAACTAAAGATGCTATTGTTGACAAATTTAGAGATAAATTTGACGCTCGTCCTTCAATAGATACAGAAAATCCGGATTTAAGAATAAATTTGCATATAAATCATAATAATGTTACAATTTCGCTAGATAGTACAGGAAGTAACCTTGGAAAACGTGGTTATAAATTAAGACAAGTTTTTGCTCCACTTAGCGAAGTTCTTGCATCAGGAATTATTTTAGTTTCAGATTGGGATAAGAAACAAGATTTTATTGACCCAATGTGTGGTTCAGGTACATTTCCTATTGAAGCTGCATTAATTGCAAAAAACATTGCTCCCGGCTCTTTCCGTAAATTTAATTTTGAAAATTGGAAAGATTTTGACCGTGGGCTTTGGTTACAACTTAAAAAAGATGCTAAAAATAATGAGATCGATTTTAATGGTAAAATTCAAGGCTTTGATATGGACGATGAAGCGATTACAATTTCAAAAGAAAATGCAAGGCGTGCCGGTGTTAATCGTATTGTAAGTTTTGCTAAACAAGATTTTATTGATTCTAATAATGAATTTACTGATAGCCATATAATTATGAATCCTCCATACGGAGAAAGATTAATGGAAGACGATGAAATTATTCCTTTTTACAAAGAAATTGGAGACCAATTAAAACACAATTATTTAAACTGTAATGCATTTATTTTTAGTGGTAATTTACGAGCTATAAAGCATGTAGGATTAAAGGCCTCATCTAGAATTAAACTTTTTAATGGCCCTATTGAGTGTAGATTAAATAAATTTGAACTTTATGCAGGTAGTAAAAAGAATAGGTAAAAATATTTTTAGCTACTTAGTGATTATGAGTTTTTTTCCAGATTTTATTTATATTCAAGCAGAAATTCAATTTCCTTTGGATAATAGTTTAATTTTTTAATGTATTTGGGCGATTTTAAAATTTTAATTTTAACTTTATTTGTTTTTGATTTAATCATATCTTTATAATCTACTACAACTTTATACGAAGTTTTATCGATGTATTCAAAATTTTTAACTCCAATATTAAATACAAGTTCTACTTCTTTTGTAAATAAATTTGCTTTTATAGATTTTGGTTTATTTATTATCTTAATTGGGACTTTCAAATGCTTTTCTGTAAATTTTTCGACAATAACTGAAATAAGAACAGAATCTACGCTATATCTTAAATTTGATGTATTCAGTAATTTAGTTTTAGTTATATAATTTTTATTTAAATCATTAATATTTATTAGTTCGGTTTCTACCATTGAAATAGTATCAATAATGCCTTTGTAACCACTAACATTTATATGGTTTGGTAAAATTTTAATATCAGATGCTAATCTATATTGCTTTGCAAACGATAAAATAATATTAGGTATAACTTTTACTTTTTTACTCGCTAATTTAGATAATTTATAATTTTTTCTAGTAAAATCTATTTGTAATATTTTAATATTGCTACCTATTTTTTTATTTATAGCTAGTTTAACTAATTTATTGCTAAAACTTAGCGTATTATTTTTTTGTTCTGAGCATTTATTTATATCGATATAAACCAAAGGTATTCCTGATATATATTTATATTTAAGAATATTATATCCGGTAGTTTCTACCTCAATTTTCGACCTTAAAGGCAGTTCGCCTAAAATACCGTTGCCTTCAGGGTAATTTATATATTCAAATTTAATTTCTATAACATCTTCATAAATATTACCTAAAGCTATAAAAAACCATAATATCGATGATACAAAAAGAAAAATCGAGAAAACTATCAATTTCTTTGAATTTGGAATATTTTCTCGATTTATTATTTTTTTCAGCCTTTTCATATTTGGCTACAAGATAAGAAATTTTATTATTTCTTTTGAGCTAAATCAGCAGCGTCTCTCACAACAGAGTTTTTATCTACTTTAATTCTTACATTATCAGCGATTTCTATTACTAAATGGTCATCTTTAACATCGTTAATTTTCCCCATTATTCCTCCTGTAGTAACAACTTTATCGCCTTTTGCAATACTCTCTCTAAACTTTTTCATTTCTTTTTGTCGTTTCATTTGAGGACGAATAATAAAGAAATAAAAGACTACCACTATTAAAACTAATGGTAAAAACGATGCCAAAGGATTAGATTCTCCTCCGGCAGGTTGCGACATTAATAAAACAAAATTTAAAACATTCATATATTTAATTTTTAATTATTTACTTATTATTTCGGCTGTAAAAGCCAGTTGAATTCTATTTGGCTGTGTGTTTGCCATTATTGTAAGAGTTTTATGTTGCATTCCTGTACGTCCGGCAGAGTCAAATATAGCTTCTATCAAACCTTCTTCTCCGGGCTTTATAGGTTTGTCGGTGTACTTAGGAACTGTACAGCCACAACTTGATGTTACTTTGGCAATTATTAAATCTGAACCACCTACATTTTTAAATTTAAAGGTGTGAGATACAATTTCACCTGGATTTATTGCTCCAAAATCGAATGTTGTACGCTTAAATTCAAACTTGGGCGAGCTTCCTACTTTTGCTGTTGAATCTGCTGTTGCAGGAATATTAATTAAATCGGTAGTAACTTTATTGTTATTATTACCACAAGATACAAAAAACACTACAATTAATAAACTTACAAAATACCTAAACATAATAATTATTTTTTTACAATATTAGCAATTAAAGTTTAATTTTTTCAGTTAAAAAACATTAAATACTTCCCTTTAAACCTAAACCTGATTTTTTTATCAATCCCTCTTTGTTAAGGTCTTTTACCATTTTGTCTAAAACGCCATTAATAAACTGCCCACTTTGTTTCGTACTATAAAATTTAGCTATTTCAATATACTCATTCATAGTAACTTTTACAGGTATATCGTTAAACTGAGTAAATTCTTCAAATGCCATTTCCATAAGCAAGCTATCGGTAAATGCTAAGCGTTCTGAATCCCAATTTTTAATATATTTAAAAATTACATCTGCATTTTTTGTGTGATTTAGAATTGTTTTAGCTACCAAATCTTTAGCAAACAGTTTATCGTTATCTGATTTATATAAAGGCATTAACTTAATTTCAGTATGATTTTCTTTTAGTTTTTTAAACGTTCGTAAAATCATATCAAAAACAAACTCTAATTCATCATTCCAGTATATGCTATCTTCTTCTAATATTTCGGTAAAATCGTCACAATCTAAAACAATATTTTCAAGAATTTCAATTATAAGTTTTTTATCGGCTTTGTAATCAGTAGTAACATTTAAGTATTTGTTAAAATATTCTTCTTGGTCTATTTTATTTACAATTTTTGCAATAAAATCGGTATTATTTTTCCACGAAATTTTATTTCTATCAACATAATCAATAAAAGCTTCTGTATTTTCTAATTGATACAACACTCTATTATCAACAAACTTTCTGTTAGGATTTAAGTCTTCAAACGATGGCAATTTTTTATTTTTTCGTTGTTCTAACTTTGTTTCAAACTTATCTTTAATTTCTATTAACAATAAAAAAATCTTATGATACAACTCATAAGTCTTGTTAACACTATAAAGAACCTCTTTTTCTGCGTTTGAAACATTATCTTTATTACCTCTGTAATACGCAAAAAGAACCTGATACGCCTTAATTCTAATAAGTCTTCTACTTACCATAGTGCTATAAAATTTTGGCAAAAGTAGTAAATTAATTAGCAAATTTAATACTTAACGAAACAATATTTTTTATACCATAAAGGTAAGGGAATTAACCCGCATTATTCATAGGTTTTTCTTTTTCTTAGACATGGCGTCTAACTGTGCTGCTGTATATGAACACTGCAAATGGTTTGCAACAAAAAATAAGAAAAAGAAAAATGTATATCAAAAAAACTATTTACCCAAATTCTGAAATTTCTCTTTGTCATTATTTGCTTAATTTTAAGCAAATTAACCCCATGTCTTTTTTTTTAATTAAATGAATAATAAAGGTTAAAACAGATTGAAACTAGTACAAAAAACAACGGTAATAACTATTGGGGACTTCTAATAATTCATTCGCATCAAGAAATTAATCTACAAAATGCCCCTAATAATTCTTATATTGAAATAAATTTTGAAAAAACTTTTTTTTACGATAAAATATTTATCTTTACTTAATGAGATTTCTGAAAACAATATTTATATTATTAATTGGCATAGTTTTACTATCGTCGATAAATATAATAAATAATATTGGCCTAAAATCAAATAATATAGATATTAATGAAATTGAAAATAATTTACATTCAGAAGAAATAAAACTTCAAAATATTTTAAACCAATTTACCGACACAAATAATTATAAAAAAACTATTAATAATGAAAATATTACCATATTAAAATTTAAAGGAAATAAACTAATTTATTGGTCTGATAACAGCATTAATTTTAATAAAAAGGATATAAATATTTTCAATAGTAAAGGAGCATTTAAAATTGGTAACCGAATATATATTTCAAAAATTATTAAGGAAGGCAAATATAAAACAATAGGATTACTTTTAATAAAAAAAGCATACCCTTTTGAAAACAAATACCTTAAAAACAGATTTAATAATAATTTAAAAATTCCTAACAACTACAATATAACTTTCAAACACAACAATTTAGAAGTAAAAACTAAATCAGGCAACTTTGCATTTAGTTTAATTAAAGAAAAAAAATATAAGTCTGAGTTTTTACTTTATTTTTTAAATTTAATATTTTTCATATCAATAATTATTTTTTTAAATGGGATAAACAACTTCACACAAACAATCCTTAAAAATAATTCAAACACAAAATTTTTATTTTCGTCAACTTTAATAAGCATATTATTTTGGTTTTTAATTACACAGATAAGAGAACCAAATATTATTTTTTCTTCACCAATATTTTCATCATTTAATTTTGCTCAAGGCGATTTTTTACCTTCGCTTGGCGATTTTATATTAATAACAATTTTTATTCTTTTTTCAGCTTATAATTATTTTAAATTCTACAAAATACCTACAAATACAAAACCAACATACAAAACAAATTTTTTATTAATAACTATACCTATTCTATTACTTTTTTATACCATATTCTTGTTACTTTTTAATTCACTTATTTTTAATTCAAACATTAATATTCAATTATTCGATTTAAAAAACCTTAATTTATACTCTTTATTATTCTATTTGTCAATATCACTATTATTATTGGCTTTTGTAATTTATACTGACAAAACAATTCGTATTATTAGTACAATAATACCATTAAAAAAAGCAGTAATATTACTAATTACACTTTTTATTTTTGAAGTTATTTTGTATTATTTTGCATTATTTCAGTACAATGCAATATCAATAATTTATATTTTTACATTAATAACAACCCTACTATATATTTATTATAATCAAAAAAAACATTCTAATTGGACAATTATTCTACTTGTAATATTAAGCTCGGCTTTTACCGGAATTTTTGCCACAAGCAAAAGTGCCGAAAAAGAAAAGGAGCAACGCAAATTATTTGCCGTTGGAGTTTCTAGCGATAGAGATTATGTTGCAGAATCGCAATTTGCCGATTTTGAATATAAATTAATTAACGATTTAAAACTAGGTGAATTGGTAAAATCTCCAACTGATAATACTGAAAAAATTTACAAACACATTAAAAAGAACTATTTCCATAGTTATTGGTCGAAATACACACCAAATATTACTATTTGTGGTTCGGCAAAATACTTTAACCCCGAGAACGAAATTAGTTATTGCGATAATTATTTCAATAGGTTAATTAGTGATTATGGTAGAACTATAGCTGGTAGCAATTTTAAGTTTCTAGATATTCAAGATGGCAGAATCCATTACTTTAAATCGTTTAACTACAAATTACCGGACGATTCTAGCGAAGTAAATATTTATATTGAGTTTATTTCTAAACTTAGAACCGAAAAACTTGGCTTTCCCAAATTACTTATTGCAGGAAATAACACTGATTTAACACTAAAAAAAGAATACTCTTACGCAAAATACAAAAACAATAAACTTATTTTTGAACACGGCGATTACTTTTATAATTTATCGCCAAATCTTATCCTTAAAAATAATAAAGAATTTACCTTCGTTAACAAAAATGGATATAACCATTTAATCTATAAAAATAACGACAACACCACAATAGTAAGTGTAAAAAACATCTCGCTAATTAATTATATGGCAACATATTCATATCTCTTTGTATTTTATTTTATAATAATTAGCATTTCACTATTAATTGTTAACAAAAGTTATATTACTCATTTTTTTAAATTAAATTTAAAAAATACAATTCAGTTATCAATGCTAGGCATATTAATTTTCTCGTTTATTACAATAGGTATTGCCACAGCATTTTTACAAATAAACCAATCTAAGAAAACAAATTTTAAAGAAATAAGTGAGAAAACACAATCAATATTGGTTGAACTTCAACATAAATTTAGTTTACTTAATAAAATATCGCCAAATGATTATGATTATATTAGTAATTTATTAGAAAAGTGGTCTTATGTGTTTTTTACAGATGTAAATATGTACAATACAAGCGGAAAACTTATTGCAAGCTCTCGTCCTGAAATATTTGATAAAAAAATTATTGGAGAATATATGAATGCTGAAGCATACAACAAACTTGTAAACGAACAACAATCAGAATTTATTCACCAAGAACATATTGGCAATTTAGATTATTCTGCTTCATATATTCCATTTTTAAACGACAAAAATAAGATTTTAGCCTACATTAACTTATCATATTTCTCGAAAAAAGACACAATTTCAGAAGAGATTAGTGATTTAATTATTACACTCTTAAATATATATGCACTGCTCTTTTTACTAACCGCATTTGTTGGTATTTTCTTGTCTCACAGTATTACAAAACCTCTTTATGAGATAAAGAAAAAATTTGGACAAATAAGCTTACTTAAAACAAACATTCCTGTTTATTATAATCGTAAAGATGAAATTGGCGAACTAGTAAGCGAATACAATCGTGTAATTAACAAATTAGAACAAAATGCACAACTACTTGCAAAATCGGAAAGAGAAAGTGCATGGAGAGAAATGGCAAAACAAATTGCCCACGAAATAAAAAACCCGCTTACTCCAATGAAATTGAGTATTCAATTTTTAGTTCGTTCATGGACAAACAAAGATGATAATTTCGATGAAAAACTTACAAAAGTATCAAATACAATGATGGAACAAATTGATGCACTTTCTTCCATTGCAACTGAGTTTTCTGACTTTGCAAATATGCCTAAATCTAATAAAGAAAAAGTTAACTTATACTCACAACTTACAAATGTTATCAATTTATTTAATGCTAACCCCAATATTACTTTTATAATTAATAAAAATTGTGATACTAAGTTAATATCGGTTATTGATAGAGAACAAATAATTCGAGTTTTTAATAACCTAATTAAAAATGCAATACAATCAATTCCTGATGGTAGAGAAGGAATAATTAAAATAAATATTACACAAAAAGATAATACAGCTATTATTGAAATTACAGATAATGGAAAAGGTATTCCTAATGAAATTGCCGATAAGCTATTTAAGCCTAATTTTACAACTAAAACAGGTGGTACCGGTTTAGGTTTAGCTATTTGCAAAAATATTATTGAAATGAATAATGGCGATATTTATTTTACAACTAATGAAAATGATGGAAGTACTTTTGTTGTTGAGTTGAAAATAGTTTAATATATATGTAAAAATAAAGTAATGGATTTAAATATAGTTTTTAAATTTTTAATTGACCTTAAATTCAATAATAATAGAGCTTGGTTTAAACAAAATAACGACCGATATATAAACGCAAAATCAGAATTTGAAAATTTTATTGAATTACTAATTCCACAATTAAAGGAAGTTGATTCCGAGATTGATGTATTACCTGCAAAAAATTGTATATTTAGAATTTATAAAGATGTAAGATTTTCTAAAAATAAAGAACCTTACAAAACCAATTTTGGTGCGTCTATATCAAAAGGAGGTAAAAAAAGCATAAACGCCGGCTACTACATTCATTTTGAACCAGACAACTCGTTTATTGGCGGAGGAATTTATAAACCTGAACCCAAAATACTAAAGGCTATAAGAACAACTATATTTGAAAATACTGAACAGTATAAGAATATTATTAATAAAAGCACATTTAAAAAATACTTTCCTGACATATATGGCGAAAAGCTAAAAACGGCACCAAGAGGATTTCCAAAAGATTTTAAAGATATTGATTTATTAAACAATAAACATTATGCCATAATCCATAATATAGATAACTCTTTTTGGTTTAAAGATGACTTAATTAACAATATTTTAGATGTTTTTAAAGAACAAAAAGAATTCAATCATTTTTTAAATAAAATTGTTGAAAAGCACCATTAAATAAAACAATTACACAAACTGTGAAAAAATACTTAGACATATTTCTTTTAATAAAACGATTTACATTTATTAAAATAATAAATCACATCAAGTTAAAACTAAGTTTTTACATTTCTTTAATAATAAAAAAACCTATTATTTGGGGACAATTTGAGAGTATTAGTATTGAACCAACAAACCTATGTAACCTAAAATGTATTGAATGTCCTACCGGCACTAATAGTTTAACTCGTTCCAAAGGCGAAATAGAACTACAAACTGCAAAAAATATTATCGATAAAAACAAAAAACACCTCTCTTATTTAATTTTATATTTTCAAGGAGAGCCATTTTTAAATAAAAATATTTTTGAAATGATAAGTTATGCCAATAAAAATAATATTTTTACATACACATCAACAAATGGGCATTATTTAACAGAAGAAAATTGCCAAAAAATAATTAAATCAAAGCTTGATAAAATAATTATTTCGATAGATGGAACAACCCAAGAAACTTACGAAAAATATCGTAAAAACGGCAATTTAAACACAGTTTTAAAAGGCATTAATACTCTAATTAATATTAAACAGCAACTCAACTCTCCCACCCCATATATTGAGTTGCAATTTCTTGCTTTTAAACACAATGAGCATCAAATACAAGAGATAAAAAAACTAGGTAAACAGCTTGGAGTAAACCGAACTGCAATAAAAACAGCACAGTTTTATAACAAAAAAAACTATAGTTTAATTACAAATATTAATAAATATTCGCGATATAAAAAAGATGGTAAAAACCTCATTATTAAAAAGAAAATAAAAAATAAATGTTGGAGAATGTGGCATTCGGCTGTTATTACAATTTCAGGCGATATTATTCCTTGTTGTTTCGATAAAAATGGAAACTATCCATACTCAAACACAGAAACATCTGAAATTAAAAACATTAGGCAATCAAATAAATACAAAAACTTTTCATCAATAATTTTAGCTAATAGAAAATCGGTTGATATTTGTAATAACTGCAATGAGTAATTGCTTTTATAATAAATATATAATTTATATATTTGTTATGTAAATGAAAAACATACAATTATTTTTTATAATATTATTAGTAAATTCTGTTATATATGCAGATAATTTAAATAGTAGTAGCCCTAAAAATAGACAGGAAAATGCCACAAAAGATAGTTTATTTCACATTATTAAAACTACAAAAAAACCAGAATTAAAAGCAAAGGCATTTATATCGTTAGGTAGAATATATCAAAACAATAATATTGACTCTTCAACTTATTATTTAAACAGAGCATTAAAACTTTCTAAAATTGCAAAATTAAAAAAACTAGAAGCCGAAAGCAACAGTCAACTAGGCATACTATACTATTATACAGCACAATACCTTAACGCAATAAACTATATGAAAGAGGCTGTTGAAATGTATAAAGACATTAACGACTCAAACAAAATTTCTGATATTTTAAACAATATTGGCTTGGTTTATACAACAATAGACAAAAACGATTACGCTATTGATTATTTACAACAAAGTGTTGAGATAAAAAAAGCATTACACGATGATTACAATACAGCTCTAGCCTATTTAAATATAGGTGCAATATATATGAACATGCAAAAAGATTCTATTGCAATGAAATATATGCTTAAGGCACTACCAACTTTTGAAAAAGATTTACATTCTTCCGATTCATTAAACGCAATGAGCGGTTTAGCATACTGTTATAACAACATTGGACAAATATATCAAAACAAAGAAGAATATGATAAAGCACTTGTTTATCTCAAAAAATCTATAAAATATTTACAAACAATAAATGATATTTCAAACTTAACCCTCTCGTTTGTGAATATAGCTTCTGTTGGACTTGATATTGCAAAAACTAAGTCAGCTAACAATAAAATAAAATATTTAAAAAATATTAAAATATATATTGACAGTGCAATAACTAACGCAAATAAAATTCAAGATTACAATAATTTATTTCTGGCTTATAATATTTTATCTAAATATTATTTTGAACTAGGTGATTATAAAAAAGCATACAAATATAAAAGCAAGTATATTTCATTAAAAGACAGCATTTTCAACAAACAAAAAATGGCTGAAATAGAAGATTCTGAAGAACGCTACCAAAATTTATTAAAACAAACAGAATTAGATAAAAGAGAAATTGAAATAAATAAAAATAACGAGCTAATAAAAAAGCAAAATCAGTTAATTAAAATGGGAGCAATAGCTCTTTTTATTTTTATAATTTTAGTATTTTTTATAATTATTTATCTTAGAAAGAATAGGAGAAAAAACAAAATATTAATGCTTAAAAATAAGGAAATTGAATACATAAATAAAAACATTAACGACAGTTTAAGAATTGCTAGCTTTATACAAAATATAGTGTTAAGCGAATTTAAAAACAAAGATTCTTTTTTTAATGGCTCTTTTACTATTAATAAACCAAAAGAACTTGTGGGGGGCGATTTTACTTGGAAAAAAACTATTGATAATTATATTTATGTTGCTGTTGCCGATTGTATTGGACATGGAATTCCGGGAGCAATGGTTAGTATGATTAGTAATAATTTTATGCATTATTCAATAAAAAAACAAAATATTAATAAAAGTCTCGGCGAAATTTTAACCGAACTCAGAAATAAAGGTATCAAAAAGATTATTCAACAAGATATTTTCTCTTCTGTTATTGGTTTAGATTTAGCCCTAATTAAATTTAATAAAATAACTTTAGAACTTGAATACGCAGGAGCAAATTTACCAATCTATATTGTTACCGAACACGACATAAATATTGAAACCAACAAATACAAATTATACAAAATACATAATAATAAAAGAAAATTATACGAAATTAAACAAGACAGAATGCCTCTTGGTAACTACGAAATTTTAGACGAGTTTACTTCAGTTAAATTAAAATTAAATAAAACTGATAGAATATACATGTTTTCTGATGGTTTTGCAGACCAATTTGGAGGTAAGAATAACAAAAAATTCAAATATCAGTATTTTAAAGATTTAATCCTTTCTACTTCTGATGAAGAAATTACAACACAAGGTAAAATTATAGAATCATCATTTACTGATTGGATTGGTAACAACGAACAAGTTGACGATGTTACAGTACTTGCTTTAGAAATATAGCAAACTACTGCCCTAACACCTCTTTTGCCTTAGCTACAGACAACTTTTTACTACCGCTATAAGCCACTACAAATGCATCTTTCACACCTTCGTTTACTAAAATAGCTTTCATTCTAGCGGCTTCATCGTAACTTTTGTAATTACCAACAGCAAATACAGTATAACCTCGCTCATCTTTAAATTGTTTTAAATTTTGCTTTCGAGCAAGCGATAACCACGATGCAACTTCGCTAACAGGAATTTGTTCTTTATAAGCACCAATCTGCACTTTATAATACAAGTTTGTTGCATCAATATCACTTGATGTATTAGGTTCTACTTTTACTTGAGGCAAACTTATATTCTCGTTATTCTCAGTCTTTACATTGTTAGATTTTAAAGCATCGGCTTTTTGCAATGAAATCTTTTTACCTTCGTAATAAGCAGTTACAAAAGCATCTTTTATACCAATTTTACGAATACGAGATTTTTCAGCATTCGCAATGGCTCTATCAGAGAAAATACCTGTTGTATAACGGATAAATCCGTAAGGAGTTTGTTCTTCATAAATTGGAGATAAATTATATAAACGAGAATGAGGTACAGCTTTTTTATACACTCCAATTTGTACAGTATAAAGCAATTTGCTTGTTTTTTTAATATCTTTTGCAACTACTACAGCCCCTTCATTTTCTGTTATTGTTGTATTAGTAATATTAGTATTTTGAGCTAAATCAATTGCATTTTTATTACGGCTTTTTACGTTTGCCGATTCGGTTGCTGCAACATCGCTATAATTAACAATATTTTTCTTGGCCTCGCCTCGTGCAACATATAACGGAACACGTTTACCATTGCGATAAGCAACAATAAATGCATCTTTATAACCCATTGTTTTAATTTCACCAAGGGCTGTTCTTACGCCTTCGTACGACATAAACATACCTGCTAAATATCTGGTATATGTACTTCCTGCAATTTTTTCAGCAGCAATTGGGCTTAAACCCTTAAACGAATTTTGACTAATTGCACGTTTAAAAGCTCCTATTTGCACTTTAAATACAATTCCTTCAGGCAATTTAGGGTTTACAGGTATTGGGTTAGCATCGGTGTATTGCGATATTGGATAAACTGCATAATTAGCTGTAGCACTTGCGTTAACAACTTTTACAGTATTATCTGCAATATTGTTATTACTTGTTGTAGTTGTGATATTTTTATTGACTACATTTGTATTGTTTTCTTCTTCAATATTATTTTCAGAAACTAAATTATCAGAGGTAGCATTTTTTTCAGGTTTAGTTTCATTATTTTTGCTAATGTTTTCTGTTTCGGTATTAATAAGTTCATTTACAGTATCCTGCTTTGTTATTTCAGCTTCGGCAATATCAAATTCAGTATTTAAACTATCAATATTTGCTTCCGAATTATTATTAGCATTTGTTTCTGAAACATCTACAATTTCAGCTGTTTCATTATCAGTAATAGGTGAAATATCGGCAGTTGTATTTTTTACTATTCCTAAATTATCGGTTTCTTCGCTTGAGTTGTTTGCTAATTGTTGTTCAATTTCGCTTTCATCAATATTCAAGTACAAACTATAAGCTTTTGTAATATTAGATATAGCTTTATCTTCTAAATCAGCAGCTTCCTTATTATACGCCAATGCTTTTTCGGTACTTTCTACTATATAAGATTTTTCTCTAAGCTGTTTTGCACGTTTGTAATCTTTTGCAGCATCTTTCTCTAACTGACGAGCTTGCATAATTTCTTTAGCTTTTCCTTTTTTACGATTTGCTTTTAAATTATCGTATAATACATAAAATTTTGTGTCGTTATATTTTTCTTTATAATCTAATATTGCTAATTCAGAACCAAGCAACTCTGCTTGTTTTTTATCTAAATTCTTTTGTATTTTTTGTTTTTGTTTATTGTCGGTAGCCTCTTCCAAATCTGTTTTTAAGAAAGCTATATCAGTTTCAATTTCATCATGAGCTGTTTTTTCGTCTTCAATATCAGATTCTAGTTTTACAAGCTCATTTAAATTTTTAAGCTCGTTATCTGTTAATGTTACTTGCTCTATAACTTTATCAAAAGTTACAGCTTCTACATCTTTTGTATCAACTTTTGTATCATACTTTTCTAATGGTTCTACTTTTACAAAACTTCCGGACGAAACAAACTCATCTTCATTTTTATTTAACAATGTATTTACTGCAATTTCTTGATTTTGCAGTGCCATTTTTTCTAAATTGTATGCTTTTTCAAGATTCTTTCTTTTTTTAATTACATCAGGCTCGTTTTCTGCATTTTTTCTAATATTTTTAGCTTCTGAATAAAAATAATCAGCTCCTTTTATATATTCATTTGCAACAAGTTTATTCTGTTTTTCTACATTTTTATTTGTTGATATTTCAGCTAGTTGTGTTTTATACACATTATATTTTAAACTATCGGCAAGTGCTGCAATATTATATGATGTTATTAATTTATTACTTATTTCTACTTCTTTTTTGTTTAAATTTTCAATAATTTTTTGTTTATCCTTTGTATAAAGTCGATTAGCATTACGTTTTTCAATAATTATCTTAGCTAAATCTTCTTCATTTAATTTTTTCTGTTTATCAGCTTTATAACTAATTTTTCTCGATTTTTTTAAATCAGACTCGTCGTTGGCTGTTAGCACAACAGCTAAAGGTTTATTATTTATTGTATTGTCTGCAACTTCAGGTTTTGCTTCTAAATATAAGTCAAGAGCTTGTTTTTGTTTGTTAATTGCAATTTGCTCTAAATTTAATGCTTGTAATTTTTCTTTTTGTGATAGATTAGCCTTATTATCTTTAATATTTAAAGCTTCTTCGTAATATAAATCAGCTTGTTTAGTTAAAGTATTTGCTTTTATTTCAACGCCAGAATTACCATTTGTTTTATGTTTCTCAATTAAATTGGAGTATAATGTATGTTCTTGAAAATTAGTTTTTATATTTTCTTTTTCAAACTTGGTAAACAGTTCATTTGCTTCTTCTTTTTTCTTTTCTAAGTCTTTTATTAAAACTTTTTTCTTTTTTGCATCAACTGTTTGAGCAATTTCAGTTTCTAATTGTCTTACTTCATTGTTTACAGTTTTCCATTTATTTTTGTTTATATTAATGCTTGTTTTTTGGGTTTCAATTGATTGTATTTCATCAGCATTTTCATTTAAAACTTCTGTATTTTTTAAATTATATGAACTTGCATCTGCATAAAGTTCATCTGGTGTAGTTTCTTCAACAATTTTGGTTAGTATAATATCTTTTCTATAATTACTTGCTTTTGTTTGGGCAATAATTGCTAATGCTGAATTTTGCGTTATTTGTTTATTTATTATTGCTATATTTTTTTCAATATCTGCTTTTGTTTCAAGGCTAGTTACATTTTCGAGTGTAGCTTGGTATGCAATTAATTTATCAGATAATTGTTTATTTTCATTCTTGTAATATGATGTTTTTAAAAGCTCATTTTTATATTTTTGTTCTATAGTTGAACTTTCAGAAATATTTGTTTCAAAAGCTAATTTTTTGTTTGTTGCCAACTCTTTTTCTGTGCTTAATACTAACTTATTAAACTCATCTTTTTGCCTTTTTATTTTTTCTTTATCAGAAAATGCTTGTTTTTGTTTTATTTCTGCTAATTGCGATAATTCTTCGGCTTCGTCAATAAGCGAAATTCTTTTTTCTTCGTCTTTTTCATTATCCGCTAAACTTTGTTTTTCATTTGATAAATTAGTTAATGAATCGCTTAATAATTTATTTTTAGTATAACTTTTTTGTAAATTTTGAAGTTCAATATTTGCAGTTATTAAGTTGTTTGCAGTTTCGTTATTAATTTTGGTTTCATTATTTTCATTTATTTTGTTAGTATTATTTGCAAGGTAAACCGATTCTAAAGCATCAGCTTCTTTATTTTGACGTGCAATTTGCTTTTGTTTCATATCAACAACAAACGCCAAGGATTCTATTTCTTTGTTAATATTATCCTTTTCTACAGATGATGTTGCATTTGCTTTTTTCTGCTCTTTTTCGGCAATTACAGCATTTAAAGAATCAACAACTTGAGTATTGTTTTTAGCTTCTGCTCTTAATTTTGCTACTTCTGTGTTTGTTGCTTTAACTTCGGTAGTTGTTAAAACTTTTGGCTGTGTCTGTACTGTTGTTTCTGTTACTTTTGTTGATTCAGTATTTTCATCATCAATATCAGCAATAGTTAATTTTGCGTCAGTGTTATTATTAGTGTTTTTAGTAACATCTATAGTATTACTATTTGAATTTACTTTATTATTATCGGCAATTTCTTCTTTGTCAGACAACAACGAGCCACCATTTGCGACACTCTGTTTATCAGACAGTTCCTGTTTTTGTTTAGCTTCTAATTTAAAGCTTTTGGTTTCAACTATTTTTGCTAATTCCTCTTTGTTAATTTCAGCAAGCACTGCCGTATCAACATCTGTTTGTTTGTTAAATTCGGTTTCAATATTTTTTAGTGCAGTAAGCTCTGTTTGTTTTTCTTTTAATTTTGCATTAACCTCCACTTTTTGAGAATTTAGCTGCTGATATTGAATATTTAAAGCTATATTTTTATTATTTATCTCATTAATTTTAGATGCGTTATCATTACCAGATTCCGTTTTAAGTTTTTTTATTGTTGCGTTATTGTTTTCAATTTCATTTTTGATTTTAGATATTTTTTCATTAGTTATATTCAGAGCTTTCTCGCTCAGTTTAACATCATCATATTTCTTAGTAATTTCTTTTTTTACATCAAAATATTTTTGTTTTCCTTTGGTCAAATTTTCTCTGTTTGCATTTAATGTATTAACCGACACAGTTAAATCTTTCGCATTTTTTAAATTTTCTGATATTTGTTTTGAGCTTTCAATATCTTTTGTTTTTTGCTTAACATCAGCATCTATAACATTTGCCATATTATATGCTAATATAGACTCTTGCTCAAGCACATCTGCTTGTTTATTTAACTCCTTAGCTTTTTCTTTTTCGATATCTGAAATATCGCTTTGTGCTAATATTTCGTCAGCTCTTTGTCTTAATTTATCTGCTTCTTTATTTTTATTATAAGAATAAACTAATGATTTACTTACATACTGTTTTGATGATAAAACTTCTTTCTCAAGTTTTACTACATCTTTTTTACTCTCAGTTACAACATCGTCAACACTATTTACATCATCTAACTTTAGTTTCTCAAAATTATATTCAAAATCTTTTTCATTTATATTTTTTCGGTTTGATGAAAGTAAATTTTGTTTTTGTTTATTACGTTCTTTTGCTTTTTCAATTTCTTCAGGCGACGATATTTTTAGCTTAGATTTAACTTTTATCATATCAATATCGTCATACTGTTTCCTTATCGGATTTTTATCTACTAAAATTTTATAAACCGAAATTTTATCTCCTGTTGTTTCTCTATTAGATGTAAAATAAGCATAATCTTCGTTTTTATCTGATATATACAAATAATCATCGTAAGGAGTGTTAGTTGGAAAATCCATATTTACCGGCTCGCTCCATTTATTAGCAGCAGAATCAAATTCCGATTTAAAAATATCGTAACCCCCCATTGAGTTATGCCCTTTAGAGCTAAAATACAGCGTTTTACCATCTGAATGTAAATACGGATAGGCATCATCATAAACTGTATTAATAACAGCTGAAAGTTTTTCCGATTCGCTCCAAGTACCGTCATCATTTTTAAATGCTCGATAAATATCTAAACCTGTAGCTCCTTTTTTTCCATAACTAGAAAAATATACATAACCACTATCAGACATAAATATTAACTGTTTTTCTTTCGATTTTTTATCTTTTTTAGTCATAAACTCAGGAGGCTTAACAACTAGTTTACCGCCATAATCGTCAAGCTGATACGAATAATAGTAATTACTTCGTTTAATGTGTTTGTTTTCTATTACAGTTAAATCGCTAATATATTTTATAAGCTCTTTACCATTATTTGCCATTCTAATTTCTCTATCAACAGAATAATTCTTATTTGCAACTTTTTCGCCTACTTGATCAGAAAATTTTTGAAAATACTCAACTGCTTTATCAAAATCATAACTTAAATGGTACGCCCTACCCAAATAATAATAAAGTTCAGGTTCCGTTGTTTCTTTTTTGGCTTTATTTAAAAATTTAAGAGCATCATCAATATTTTTATTTTGCTCTATTAAACACTCTGCATAATATAAATTATAAGAGTAATTCTTTGGATACAAACTCATTAGCTGACTAAAAAGCTCTGCTGCCTCTTTGTAGTTTTTACTATCAAGATTGGCAAAAGCAGCATCTTCTAATTCTAAATCTTTATCTGTAATAGCCTGCGAAAAGACTAATGAAGAAAGAAATAAGCTAAAAATTAATAAAAGTTGTCGTATAAAATTATTCATTAACAGTTTGTAAAAATATAATTGACTAAAATATTAATTAAAACTAAGATTAAAAAATGTTTTTTCATTGACATAAACAAGAATAGCTAATTTATTTTCATAATTTTGCCAAATGAGTAAAAAAGTAGCATTTCAAACACTGGGTTGTAAACTAAATTTTTCGGAAACATCAACGGTTTCAAGACTTTTTGCTAACGAAGGTTTTGAGAAAGTAGGCTTTAACGAAAAAGCTGATATTTATATTATAAATACTTGTTCGGTTACTCAACAAGCCGAAAGTAAATGTAGAAATGCAATTAGCAGAGCTCATAGGTTATCGCCCAATGCATTTATTGCAGTTATTGGTTGTTATGCACAACTTAAACCTCAAGAAATTGTAAAACTAGAAGGTGTTGATATTGTGCTTGGAGCAAACGAAAAATTTAATCTTTTTAGGTATATAGATAATTTAAATAAAAAGAAAGTTCCTGAAATTCACTCTTGCGAAATTGATAATGTAAATGTGTTTTTACCGGCGTTTTCGTCGAACGACCGCACTCGCTCTTTTTTAAAAGTGCAAGATGGTTGCGATTACGAATGTACATACTGCACAATACCTAAAGCACGTGGTAAAAGCAGAAACGAAACCATTAGCAAGACTATTGAAATTGCAAAGCAAGCAATAAATAGCGGTGTTAAAGAAATAATTTTAACCGGAGTAAATACAGGCGATTTTGGTAGAAGTACAAACGAAAAATTCATAGATTTAATTAAAGAGCTAGACAAATTAGACATTTCTCGTTACCGTATTTCATCAATTGAACCAAATTTATTAAGTAGCGAAATTTTAGAATTTTGCAATAAATCAACAGCATTTTTACCTCATTATCATATTCCGTTGCAAAGTGGTAGCGACACACTACTTAAAGTTATGCAACGCCGATACAACACTAAACTTTATGCCGACAGAGTAAACGAAATAAAAAAAATAAGCTCTAATATTGCTATTGGTGTTGATGTTATTGTAGGATTCCCTGGTGAAACCGATGAGCTTTTTGAAGAAACATACAATTTTTTAAATAATTTAGATATTTCTTATTTGCACGTTTTCTCGTATTCCGAACGCCCTGGAACTAAATCAATAAGCATAAAAAATAAAGTTTCACCGCAAAAAATACAAGAACGAAGCAAAAAACTTCATATTTTATCGGAAAAGAAAAAACGCTATTTCTACGAACAAAATTTAGGTAAAACTTATAATGTTCTTTTCGAGTCATCGTCAAAAGACAAAATGTATGGTTTTACTGAAAATTACATAAAAGTTGAACATAGTTTCAATTCTAATTTAATTAACAAAATTGTAAAAATAAAATTAGAGATAATTAATGAAAATGGCGATGTTTATGGTGTTTTAGTTTAATCTATTTTGCTGCACTTTATAAAATAGAAATAATTGATTTTTTATTCAAATAACAAAACCAAAATCCTTTGGCTAGTATTTATAAAAACAATACATTTGATAAAAAATCTTTATAAACGTAACAGGAGGTAAGGAGTTGTGTTTATAGACTAGTTGTAGCCAATACAGAAAATAATAGTGACAATAAACTAAAGCTTGATATAATAAGAAGGGAAAATTAGGACTATGGAATTAAATGGAAAAAAAATAGCAAAGAAAAAACAAGTTGACTATAAAACAAATAAATTAAAACTCGAAAAATCTGGTACACATGCAGGTAAAGAGTATAAGTATATTCTCGACAAAACTGATGCAAAAAAAGGTTATAATTTTTTCTGTTACAATAGTTCTGAATGGAACGAATTGCAAGATTGGGCTAATGAAAATACCGGACAAGAGAAGAAAAGAAAGATAGTAAATTTTAATGGTGAAGGTTTGCGAAATATGTTGCGTAGTGAACATATTCTGTATAATATGTTTTTCCCTTTGTCAAAATTACAAAAAACCAAACCCGAATTAGTAAAGAAATTCATAGAAAGACTAATTCCAGACATAAAAATTAGCCAGATAAGTAAAATTAGAATTGAATACGTATCGGAATTAGATAAAAAAGAACTGTTGGATGATAATACTTCATTTGATGCATATATTGAATACAAGTCTGGAAATAAAAAATGCGGACTGGGAATTGAATTAAAATATACTGAAAAGTCGTATCCATACGGAGAAACCGAAGAAGAAAGATTATTTGATAAAAAATCAAAATATAACCAATTAACAAAAAACAGTGGTTATTTCAACTACGAATTTTATAAATTAAACAAACCTGAATTAAAAAAAATAAAACAGCTTTGGCGAAATCATTTATTAGGTATTAAGCTAGTAGATATAGAAGAATTACATGAATTTCATTCTGTACATATCTACCCTAAAGGTAATAAATACCAAAAACAAGCTTGTGATAATTACATTAAGTATTTATCATTAAAAGGTAAAAATAGTTTTGTACCTGTAACTTTTGAAAGCTTTACTTCTGTAGCGTACGATATTTTTGGTAATCAAAATTGGATAGAGTATTTAAAAAAAAGGTATCTGTTTGATAATAATTAATAGAAAGATGCCAAAACAGCTCAATCTTCAGAAAGTAGAATAAAGTACTGGCTACAACAAAGGCTCATAGTGCATGCCGCAAATAGCACGTATTAAGAAAGATAATTGTAAATATAAAGATTGTGTAAACAAAGAAAAATTGTAGAAATAATGCGGCACGCACCATAGCCCCGGCCGTTGTGTGCAAGGCAGCATAAAATACAGTCATTAAAAAATTCAGAGTAATAATTCTTTAAACTAATAGAAAAAGAATAATTTTGTAGTAAAAAGTAGATGCAAGAAAGTCAAAATATTGAGTGGAAAGAAATTTGGAAAGATGAATATCTGAAATGGATTTGTGGTTTTGCAAACGCAACCGGTGGAAAAATACACATTGGAAAAAATGATAAAGGCAAAATCACTGGATTATCCAACTCTAAAAAACTACTTGAAGATATACCAAACAAAATACAAAACCATCTTGGAATTTTATGTGATGTAATTTTACATAATGAAAATGAAAAGCAGTACATTGAAATAATTATTAAACCTTACGAAGTGCCTATTTCCTATCAAGGAAAGTACTATTATCGTAGCGGTAGTACAAAACAAGAATTGAAAGGAAATGCTTTAAATGACTTTTTACTAAAAAAAGCTGGTAAAACTTGGGACGACATAATTGAGCCCAAAGCTAATATAGAAGACATTGATATAAACGCAATTGAAACCTTTAAAGAAAGTGCATTCGAGAGTAAAAGAATGCCGTACATAAAAAAAGAAAAAAATACAAATGTCATACTTGACAACCTATTACTTACAGATAACAATCAGCTTAAAAGGGCAGCAGTATTGCTATTTGGGAAAAAACCCAATAGATTTTACATTAATGCATTCATAAAAATAGGGAAATTTGGTAAAACATCTGATGAACTACATTTTCAAGAAATAATTGAAGGAAATATTTTTGAATTAGCCAATAAAACCCTTGATATTCTTGATAAAAAGTTTTTAATCGCAAAAATCTCATACGAAGGATTACATCGTGTAGAAAAATGGGAATATCCATATAAAGCAATACGAGAAACAATAATAAATGCAATAGTTCATCGAGATTATATGGGAGCACCAATTCAAATAAGTGTTTATGATGACAAAATCATTGTTTGGAATGAAGGGTATCTACCTGATGATTTGACTATTGAAGACTTAAAGAAACAACATTCTTCTCGTCCGCATAATCCAATCTTAGCGAGTGCATTTTTTAAAGGTGGATTAATTGAGGCATGGGGACGAGGGACAGTAAAAATAATCAATGAATGTATAAAAGCAGGATTACCCGAACCACTTATTGAAAATGTATTTGGCGGAATACAAGTTACATTATTTAGAAATAAATTAGATAAATCAAAACTTATTGAATTAGGTCTTAACAATAGACAAATAAAAGCAATTGAGTATTTAAAAGAAAACCTAAAAATTACAAATAGTGAATATCAAAATATAAATTCAATATCAAAAGCAACTGCAACAAGAGATTTGACAGAATTATTTGATAAATTTAAACTAATTGAAAAGAAAGGGGAAACAGGAATAGGAACTTATTATAAATTGAAAGGGTTCAAAAAGGGTTCATAGGGCTCAAAAAGGACTTAAACTTTTGAATAGTTAATAAACCCAGCACACAACATGCAATATAAAAAATTGGGCAGAAAGTGGTAAATATGAATGAATTAACAATAAATAAACGGTGTAGTAAACTGAAAGATTGAGATTGGAGCTATAAATGCCCAACTTTTCATATCGCCAGCCGTTAAAGAGAATACCTTCGGCCTTTTCTTTAACGTAAGCTAATAAAAATTCGGGAGTTAAAAGAATAGTACAAATCCCCCACCGCACCTGAGTATTGTTCGCGTTAATGTTATAAAAATGAACGATACAAAGATGGTAAACAGAGATTCTTATTAATAGACTTATTTCTTGTTTTAGTTGGTATTATAGGCGAATAGTAATAAAAGAGAAAAGTATATATTACAACGTAAACAAATGAATCTCCTCGCCGCATGCGGACGAGGTATCGTTTTGGAATACTATTCTTTTATACGTCCCAAGGGACGGGGAATTAAACCCAAACAGATTAAAAATATATAGGATAAAACTTTACATTGCCTTTTGAAAACTCAGCCGTAGGCAATGGAAACTTAATTATATTTATAAAACTAAACACAGTGTTAACAAATTTACTTTTAGTTTTTATTCGTCCTAAATCGATATCTAAACTAATATAAAACTGCCTTCTTCTGGTAAAATTCAAATCACTTTCGGTAGGAATAACAGCTAAATCATTATTTTTACCACCAACCATACCCTCAGCACCATATCCAACAGCAAAATTTAGCCAAGCCGGAAAATTATTAAAATTTGCTAAACTTTTAATATTAAACGATAACCAATAAGTCTGTCCATTATAATCTTTTAAGAGTTGCTCTTTAAAATTACTACCGAGCAAGTCAGGTCTAATTGCAGCATAATAGGTTGTATGAAACGAAAATTTTGGAATAATTCGTTGCTCGTTCCAAAGCAGTTGTTGAGACAAATATATAGATGCCCCAACAGCATCTGCAAACAAATCGCTTGTACTAGCCCCCCAATGCTCAGAGTAACCATCGAACAACTCAACCGACGAAACATATACCATACCAAGCAGTGTACCATAAATTGCAGATTTTTTATCGTTAAACCCAACCCAACTAAAACCTTTACTCGAAATTTTACTTAAATAATACGAAGTATATGCGTGTCCAAATTTATCTATTTGTAACCACTCGTTGCTATCATCAAAAAAATGAAAATTACCTGTAGAATACTCCTTATACCACAAACTATTTAACAAAATACCTGTACCTGCATATAAAGTAATATTTCCGGCAATAAAATATTTTAACCTTTTCACATTTACACTATCTGTTTGAGCTGATGTAAATAAGAAATAAAATATTAGTATGATAGTAAAAATACGTTTCAATTAATATATATTTGTAGTTGTTTCAAAAGTATATAAATTTAAATGAAGAAAAAAACACTAATATTTTTCATAATTATTATAAATCTTAGTTCGATTTATGCTCAATCACACTATCGCGATAGCATAAAAACAGCAAGGCAGAAAGAAAAGCCAATAATAAAAGCCGAAAAGAAAGCTTCGCGTAAAGCACGAAACCGATACTTATTAGTAAATTTCGGTTTCAATATTTCTAAAATGAAAGACCAAACAGTTTCTCCTCTTTTATACAAAGGTGGTGGCATTAATTACGGAATTTCATATCTTCGTTTAGATAAAAAGAAGGTAAATTTTTATGACTTCAACATTAACAACTCATCTTTAAATATTTCAAATAATGAAATAGCACAAACAAGTGCAAGTAAGCAATTTAATTTACATTTAAATATATTCTCTCTATACGGAATTACAAATATTAATAACAAATTATTCCTTTATTTTGGATGGCATTTTAAGAATAATTTTATAGCATATATTAATCCTAAATATATGAATTCAGGTTATGTTATTAGTAGTTTTACCGAATCAGGCGGAACTGTTAGGTTTGATGTGCCGTTTTCGTGGAAAGCAAAAAAAAGTAAATTCTTATTTTTTCATATAAATAGAAAAGACAGGCAGCTTCGTTTTTCTTTTATGTTTGGATTGCCTTTATTTTCGCACATAATTAGACCTGAATATGCAGGCATAACAAATTTTGTTAATGGTAAAACTTCGCCTGTTTCGTTATCAAGCTCATTTATTGGAAAATATATGTACTTAGATTCTAAAATTGAATTATTATACGAGCTTGGTAATTACAACCTTATAAAATTTTCTTATAATTGGGATTTTCTACATTATAACCCCGGTTACAACAAGATTCAAGCTGCAAATCATTATTTTAATGTTTCGTTTGTAATTAAATTAAACAAACATCAAAAATCGATAAATTTTGTAAAGGAGGTTAATAATGATTAAATATTTAATTATAGCATTAACAATTATTAGTTTTTTTTCTTGCGAAAAGGTATTAATGAAAAAAGACCCATCGAACACACCAACCGAAGTATTTAACTACTTATGGAAACAAATGGACGAGAAATATTCTTATTTCGATTACAAAAAAGTTAATTGGGATAGTGTCAAAACAGTTTATTCATCTCAGATTAACGATAATTTATCAGACGATGAGTTATTTTCAATATTATTTAAAATGATGTGCGAAGTTCGTGATAATCATACAAATTTAATATCGCCGTTTAATATTTCGCGTTATACCGATAAATACCCAATTCCTCGCAGCAATTTCGATTGGCGAATTATACAAAACAAATATATTGGCTCTAATTATTTAATTACCGGAGCATTATACAATAATTGGATACTAAATACAAACAAAAAAATAGGCTATATATATTATAGTAGTTTTTCAAATACTATCGACGATTACTCGTTAGATTATATTTTTAAACGCTTCGAAAACGCCGACGGTATTATTATTGATGTTAGAAACAACGGTGGTGGCTCACCCACAAATATTTTCAAAATACTTTCACGTATTGTTCATGTAAAAGAATTAGTTTATAAATCGAGAATGAAAAACGGACCCGGACATAACAATTTTGGCGAAAGTCTTTATGTTTATGCTGAACCTGATGGAGATTACAGATTTAGCAATAATAAAATAGCTGTTCTTATAAATAAAAACTCTTACAGTGCAACATCATATTTTGCGGCTGCTACAAAAGCTTATAGCAGTATTATTTTAATTGGTGATTCTACAGGTGGTGGACTTGGAGCTCCTACGGGAGGAGAATTACCTAACGGTTGGACATACCGCTTTTCTGCATCGCAAACATCAGTAAAAAGCAATAGCACTTGGGACCACACCGATATTTTTGAAGATGGTGTTCCGCCTGATATTTATGTTACATTTACCGATGATGATTATACAAATGAAACAGATCCTATTATTGAACGTGCAATACAAGAACTATGAAAATAAGAGAATATAAACAACAGGATATACCCTCAATAATTGGCTTGATTAAAGAATTAGCTGATTTTGAAAAAGCACCAGAAAAAGTTACAAATTCGGCTGAAAGAATGCTGAAAGAACAAAAATATTTCGAGTGTTTTGTTGCCGAAAACAGTGATGGTGAAATTATTGGAATAGCACTTTACTTTTTTGCATATTTTACTTGGGTTGGTAAATCGTTATATCTTGACGATTTATACATAAAACCTAACTATAGAGGCAGTAAAATTGGTAGCAAATTATTAAATAAAATTTTTGAAGTTGCTAAAAAAGAAAACTGCCAACGTTTGCGTTGGCAAGTATTAGATTGGAACGAACCGGCAATTGAATTTTATAAAAAATGTGGAGCTACTCTTGATAGCGAATGGATTAATTGCGATTTTACTGCCGATGGTATCGATAAATTTATTAATGGCTAAAAATTTAAAATAAGACAATAAAAAAATTGTAAATTTGTAATATGAGATTATTTATTAGTGTAGTAGTTTTTATAGTTGGTATTAGCTTTACAAAAGCTCAAGCCCCTGATTTTACACAAACCGATATTTACGGAAATACATACAATTTATACGACCAATTAGATTTAGGCAAGGTTGTTTTATTAGACTTTTTTTCGGTTGGTTGACCTACCTGTATGACTAACGCAGCCCCGTTAGATACTATTTTTCAGAATTACCAACAAAATTTGTTTATGTACGGCATTGAATCGTATAGTGGCGATAGTGCCCAAATTGAGCAATTTAAAATTGACCACGGACCTATTTCGTACCCTATGTTTTCTACCTTAGTTAACGATTCTGTTAAAAATTTATACAATGTATATGGAACACCAAAATATTATGTAGTTTGCCCTGATAAAGTATATAAAAGTGTTAATTTTAATGCTATTACCGATATGATTGACACCTGTTTAGCACATATAGTAAACCTAAAGAAACTCAACAAACAAACTATTAAAATATATTACAATACAAATAAAATTAACATTATAAACAACTTAAACACAAGTTTAAAACTTGATATATACAATATTATAGGTAAAAAAGTGTATTCTAAAAATATTACCGATAAAAACAACTCTTATTACATTCCATTTACAAAAGGTATATATATTATAAAAGTATATTCTAATAATAAAGAAATAAAAACTCAAAAAATTGTTATTCAATAAAATAATTAGTTCAAAAATTGGATATTTACATTTAGTTGCAAATAATAATTCGCTGATATCGATTAAATTTATTGATAAATATACTGATATTGATAAAAACTCAAATCACATTATTGATAAAACAGTTACCCAACTTAACGAGTTTTTTGAAGGCACACGAAAAGAATTTACAATAAAACTCTCGCCACAAGGTACAAATTTCCAAAATCAAGTTTGGAGGGAGTTGTTGAATATTCCTTACGGAGAAACTAAATCGTACAGCGAAATTGCAATTGCCATAGGTAATTCAAAAGCTGTTAGAGCAATAGGAAACGCAAATAATAAAAATCCTATACCAATAATTATTCCTTGCCATAGAGTTATTGGTAAAAGCGGTAAACTTGTTGGTTATGCAGGTGGTTTAGGTATAAAAGAGGCTTTACTGAAACTAGAATCTAACGTATCTTATAAGTAAAATCGCCGGTTAATTTAAACTTCATTTCGTAATCGCTATAAATTTTAATATGTTGGTTATTTGGTCTCGTATCAAAACGAGTAACTATTTTCACCTTATCAGTATTTAACACTTTATAAAATTTATTTCTAGGCAAATTTACTCTTAACCTAGTACGCATAGGTGTTTCAACTCTATTTGTTGTGCTATTAACAGTTCCTGCATAAACAATATTAGTTTCTACAAACATTGAATCAGTAATATCTAAATTATTATCTAATAAATAAATTTGCACCTTAGCATCTAAAGGGAAACCATTGTACGAAAACAAATAAAACACACCACTTTCAATTTCATCAATATTATTTATATTAAAATCAACAGTATCGGTAAGTACAATATTTGAAGCAACAACCGATAATGGAATTTCAATATTTAAGTCAGCTTTTACAGTTGTTTCGTTATAAATAAAATCGGTACCGGTACCAACAGCAGGCGGAGTTAAACCATAATTTGTTTTAAAATCGAGATTATAACTAATTTTATTTGGTAAAATATTAATTAAATCGCTTGGATTAGAGTTTGCTTCATTTAATAGCATTTCGTTATAAGTAGGAATTATATTTGAACTACCGCTATTCACAGGCTTTTCGACAATAAAAGGTGAATAATTTACAGGTATTTGTAAATTTGCTGTGCTACTACCATTTACTGCTGTTATTGAGTTAAACTGTATCCCTGCCTTCACACCTATTTGATTCTCTATTGAAATAGATAATTTTACATCATCAAAATTAACACTTGCACTCTCTAACTCCGGTAAAATTTCTATATCAGTTTCACCTGATTCTGAAATTACATCGTTTCCAAACCAACCTTCGGCATAACTTGGCGTAAGCTCAGTAAAACTACTCAACAAATAAATACTATCGTTTAACGAAAGAGGTATTAAATTACCTGTAGAATCTATCGATGCAGATAAAGTGTAAGCTAAAGTATTTACCGTATCATTATTCATACCACGCATATCCATTTTGTACTCCGATAAATAAATAACATCAGAATAAACACCTCCATTTTGAGCTGAAGGAACAACTCCTGTAAATACAAGAGGCTGATTATCTTTAATTACTTTTGGCATTTTATATTCAAAGTTAATTTCCTCAGGCAAAGTATTATGCGCTTCAATTGTTACACTTCCGTTTTTTACGGTTAATTCATTAACTTGCTTATTATCAACATTAATTTTTAAATTATCATTTAATTCAATAATATTCTGATTAGGAAATTTAGCCAAAGCTGATGTAATTTTAATATCATGAATATTTATTGTTGCTGTTACTGCTCTTGCCGTATCGTCAATAATTACGCCATTTGCTCCGGGACTTTGCAATGAAATATTTCCTTTTAAAATACCCTCTATAGTAACATTACTTAATGCTTTTTGCGATAAAACAGTTTCGTTACTGTTTATTATTGGAAAAGTATCGGTTACAATTACATCTTGGTTTATTTCATTTTTAATTACAAAAATTAAATCGGTAATCTGCATAGGTAACTGATTATCAATAGTTATATCAATATACCCTTCCGATACAGTTAAGGATTGAAAATAATCAGTTGCATCAAGTGTAATATCGCTGTAATTTTGAGTTGGCATTGCAGGTATATCAGTTGGTTGCCCGTTATTTAACCCATTTATTATAGCCAAATATACCGAACCGGTTGGCCCATTATCCTCCTTATCTTTCATTGCAATATCGCCAAGCGAAACTCCATCTTCAACAACAATATCGTTAATTTTTAAATTACTTAGTTTAGCAGTATATTCAATAGTTGTATCAGGTACTTTTAATATATCATCTAAATTAAAGTCGTAAAACGAACTTTTATAAACCAACGAAACCGAACTATCTGTATTTACCTGCAACACAGTATCGTTAACTATATCTCTAATTGTCATTGTGGTATTTACAAGCGGAGTAACAACATCAACATCCCATGTAGGTTTTGTATTCTCTTTTTTACAAGAAAATAAAACAATTATTACAAGAAAAATATATAGTACTCTTTTCATAGTTATTTCCAAAAATAACAAATTTTATTGATGAGAGCAGTATTTGTTTGTTTTTGTTGCATTTGTTATTTTAATTTAACAAATCATAAAAATCACACAAAATCTGCATCAAAAAAAATAAAAACTTATCTTTGCACGAAATTACAGAACAGAATGAGTAATATAGATTTAAAAGAACAAGAAATTGTACGAAGAAATTCGCTTGAAGAAATTAAGAAACTTGGCATAAATCCATATCCTGCCGAAAAATTTGATGTTAATATAACAACAAGCGAAATAAAAGATAATTACAAAGAAGACGATAATAAATATACTGATATAACTATAGCCGGCAGAATTATGAGCCGCAGAATTATGGGTAAGGCATCGTTTTTTGAGTTGCAAGACCATAAAGGCAAAATACAGGTTTATGTAAATCGTGATGTAATTTGCCCTGATGAAGATAAAACTTTATACAATACTGTATTTAAGAAACTACTTGATATTGGCGATATTGTTGGTATTAAAGGTGGTGTTTTCACTACAAAAATGGGTGAAATATCAATAAAAGCCCAAGAATTAACCATTCTTAGTAAGTCGTTACGTCCATTACCAATTGTTAAAGAAAAAGATGGAAAAACTTACGATGCGTTTTCCGACCCAGAATTACGTTACCGTCAGCGATACGTCGATTTAATTGTAAATCCGGGCGTTAAAGATGTATTTTTAAAACGAAGCAAAATTATTAATACAATGCGAAATATGTTTAACCAGCGTGGTTACGTTGAAGTTGAAACACCTATTTTGCAACCAATTCCGGGAGGAGCATCAGCCCGTCCGTTTATTACGCATCACAATGCATTGGATATACCATTATACCTACGAATTGCTAACGAACTGTATTTGAAGCGATTAATAGTTGGCGGTTTCGATGGAGTTTATGAGTTTGCAAAAGATTTCCGTAACGAAGGAATGGATAGAACTCACAATCCTGAATTTACAGTAATGGAAATTTATGTTGCTTACAAAGATTACAAATGGATGATGGAGTTTACCGAAGAAATGCTAGAAAAAATAGCAATAGAACTTCATGGTACAACTAAAGTTATGATTGGAGGTAACGAAATTGATTTTAAAGCTCCTTTTCGCCGTTTATCAATGATTGATGCTATAAAAGAGCATACAGGTATTGACATTACAGGAATGAATGAAAACCAACTTCGTGATGTTTGTAAACAATTAGATATAGAGGTTGACGAAACTTTTGGTAAAGGAAAAATGATTGATGAAATTTTCGGAGAAAAAGCCGAAGCAAAAATGATTCAACCTACATTTATTACAGATTATCCCGTTGAAATGTCGCCACTTTGCAAAAAGCATAGAGACAATTCTGAATTAACTGAGCGTTTCGAGCTTATGGTAAATGGTAAAGAATTAGCAAATGCATATACCGAGCTAAACGACCCTATTGACCAATTAGAGCGTTTTAAAGACCAATTAAAGCTTTCGGAAAAAGGCGATGACGAAGCAATGTTTATTGATATGGATTTTGTGCGTGCATTAGAATATGGTATGCCTCCTACCTCGGGAATGGGTATTGGTATCGACCGCCTTACAATGTTTATGACAGGGCAAGACTCAATACAAGATGTGTTATTTTTCCCTCAAATGAGACCTGAAAAAAAAGTACAACAAGACGACGATAGCAAATTTATTGATTTGGGAATTGCTCCTGAATGGGTAGATGTAGTTAAAAAACTTGGCTTTTTAACAGTAAACAAATTAAAGGAATCGAATCCAAATAAATTACATCAAGATTTATGCGGAATGAATAAAAAGCATAAACTAGGATTAACAAATCCTAAACCTGAAGATGTTAAAAGTTGGATTAAGTAGTAATAAAATATTTTGCCATTCTGTGTAAAACATAGAATCTTTTTACTAAAAGCATAATTATCTTCTATGTTTAGAATGAAAATGAAATCAAAATAAAATGAAAAAAGTAGCAGTAATAGGCGATGGTAGTTGGGCTACAGCAATTGTTAAAATTTTGCTTAATAATGTTGATGAGCTTAACTGGTATATTCGTTTACCTGAAGATTTAAAACATATAAAAAAATATCATCACAATCCTAGATATTTAACAGGAGTTGAACTAGATACAAGCAAATTAAATCTTTTTGATAATATTGAGGAAACAGTTGCAAACTCTGATGTAATTATTGTAGTAATTCCTTCGGCATACCTTGGTATAGCTTTAGAAGGAATAAATAAACGATTATTTAAAAACAAACTTATAGTTTCTGCTGTAAAAGGTATTGTTCCTGAAATACATTTTACTACTTGCGATTTATTTCATATAAATTTCGATGTTCCATTAGAAAATTTAGCTGTTGTTTCCGGTCCTTGTCATGCAGAGGAGGTTGCATTAGAACGATTATCATACCTTACAACTTCGGCAACAAAGCTTGAAAACCAAGAATATTTAGCCGATTTATTTTCGTGCAGATATATAAAGACTAAAAAATCGGACGATATTTTTGGTACAGAATATTCAGCAATAATGAAAAATATTATGGCTGTAGCTTATGGTATTGGTCATGGATTGGGTTATGGCGATAATTTTCAGGCTGTATTAATATCTAATGCAATTAGAGAAATGAAACGCTTTATTGATGCTGTTCACCCAATTACTCGTGATATAAAAAACTCGGCATATTTAGGCGATTTACTCGTTACTGCATACTCGCAATTTAGTCGTAATCGTACTTTTGGCAATATGATTGGCAAAGGTTATTCAGTAAAATCAGCTCAATTAGAAATGAGTATGGTTGCAGAAGGGTATTATGCTGTAAAAGGTATTTACGAAATAAATAAAAAGTATCAGATTGATTTACCTATTACCAATGCTGTTTACAATATTCTCTACGAGAGAATTTCGCCAAGTATTGAGTTTGGTTTACTAACTTCATTAATAGACTAAAAAAGAATAAAACCCAAACTAAGCAATTCTTAACTTTGAAAATCACTCAATTTAGGTAAAAGCCATTTGGGTTTTATTCTTCTTTTGTTTCTTCTGTTACTTTCTTTTTCTTAAAAAATAACACGGCTCCAAAAAATACACCGTAAATTGTCATTAGGTACGGATTAGATGTTATTGGACAAGAACCGGAACTACATCCAATAAAATAATAGTAAGAAAAACCTCCAATTGCACCTATAACGATACCAATTAGCAGTTTTGTTAAATCTATTTTATTAAACTCCTGTTTTAAATTCATTAATCTTTTATAAGTTTGCTTAATGTACCAAAACTATTATCTGCAGATTTCATTAAATCGGCATAAATAGATTTAAAATGCTTATTTATTTCCTTTTTATCAACTTTTCTATCGTTAACTCGTTTTATTAACTCGTTTCTTTTAGCAATAGTCTCTCCTATAAGCTTTGTTATTTCGTCTTTATTTCTGTCAGGATGAGTATCTATCGATAAAAAGCAATCGTTAAGAATTTCATATGTTACAAATTCTATATCTTTCTTTACATTTTTTTTCTTTGCCATTATAATTAATTTTATATTTATAAAAATTTTTGTAAAAGTACTAAATGTCGATACTAAAAAACAAATTTGCTAAAAATCTTTTTATAATATTACTAACAATTAGCTTAATATTATTTGGAGTTTTGATATATATTAATCATAATTTAAATAGTATTTTAACCGAAAAAATTAATGATAGTTTTAATAAGAGCAAAATATCAGATTATTATAATTTGTCGTATGATAAGCTAAAAGTAAATGTATTAAGCGGTAATTTAAAATTATTTAATGTTAAACTAACTCATAAAAAAGATACGAATATTATATTTTTCAACCAATATGGAAGTATCGATTATAGTATTAACAAGTTAAGTTTAAAGAATGTTAATATTTATGAATACATTAAAACCGATAGCCTCAATGTAGATAAAATTGTAATAAAAAAGCCAGTAATAGTAGTTAATAATGGTAGTAAAATATTAAAGCCATATAATTTTTTGAATAAAAAAACAGAATCATCAAAACTGCTATTATCGTTAAAAAAGCTTGATTTACAACATGCAATATTGCATTACAACTCAAAAAAGAATAATATAACCGTTAATGATTTAAATATAAATTCAGAAAATATAAAAATTACCTCAAACGTATATATTAACAAATTAGATATTAAAATAAGTGGAGTAAGTCAAATTTCAGAATCATTAGAAAACATAAATAATATATCGTTTAGAAACTTAAATATTAACATTAACGAATTAGAAGTAAACCCAAAAAACGATACAAATATATATTCTTACAGTAATTTTATTGTAAAAATTAATAAACCTAAATTTAACACAAAAGATAGTATATACACTTTTAAAACCCGTAATATAGCTATCGATTATAAAAACAAAAGCATAAAAATAGAGAATTTATTGTTTACTCCAAATTACTCAAAAAAACAATTTCCAATAAACTTTAAATATCAAACCGAAAGATATTATATTGATATAAAAGCAATTAACATTAACAATATCGACCTTTATCAATTATTTGTAAATCCGCATTTATATGCCGATAATATTACAATAAACAATGTTATTGCAGATATATACAGAGATAAAACTTATCCGTTAAACAGAAATAATTTTCCACTATTCCCAGCTCAACAAATTAAAAAAATAAACATTCCTATTGACATAAAAAATATTAAAATAAACAATGCAAATATAACTTATAGCGAAAAGCTATCGGCAAAGAAAACAGGCAAAGTTGATGTTTCAAACCTAAACATTATACTCGATAATGTAACAAACAGCAATGATAATAAATTATTAAAAATATCAGCAAAAGGTAAAATACGAAACAAAATTCCTTTTAAAATTAACGTAAATTTTAACTATAACAAACCTACATTTACATTTGCCGGTATAGTTTACAAAAGCAATTTAAAAAATGCAAATAAAATAATTTCATCGTTTGAACCTGTTGAAATAAAAAGAGGTACTTTAAACAAACTTACTTTTAATGGATATGCGAATAATACCTCATCAAAAGGTGAAATGCTTTTCTTGTATAATAATATTAATGTAAAACTACTAACCCAAAACAACAAAACATCAACAAAAGTTAAAAACGGTTTAATGTCGTTTGCCGCAAACACAATAATTTACAAAAACAACCCTGTAAAAGCTAAACAAACTGCTAGAAAAGTTAATTTCGGCTACAAAAGAGATAAAAATAAAAGCTTTATAAATTATATTTGGAAATCGTTTTTTAACGGAGTTATTGAAACAATTCATCCGGGAAAAGAAAATCAGAAAAAATATAAATCATACAAGAAAAAACAAAGACAAAAAAAGTATGTTAGAAAATAAATTAATAAAACTTCGAGCATTAGAGCCAACCGATGTAGATTTAATATATAAATGGGAAAACAATACAAGTGTATGGAATGTAAGTAATACTATTACTCCATTTGCAAAACATATAATAAAAGCATATATCGATTCAGCACACCTCGACATATACCAAACAAAACAACTACGATTAATTATTGAAACAAATAATAATGCTATTGGAACAATTGATTTGTTCGATTTTGACCCATATAATTTACGAGCAGGTGTTGGTATTTTAATTGCTGAAGATAAAAATAAACAAAAAGGATATGCAAAAAATGCCTTAAATCTATTTGTAAATTATGCTTTTAGTATAATAGGCTTACATCAAATATATTGCAATATTTCAGAAAACAACACACCTAGTTTGCAACTGTTTAAAAGTGCAGGTTTTAAAATTATTGGCAACAAAAAAGATTGGAATAAAACTGTTAATGGTTACGAAAACGAGTTTATTTTGCAGCTAATAAATACTAAATAAAAAAAGGAGCATAAGCTCCTTTTTTTATTACTATATTGTTAATCTTAATTATTAATGACGAACAATAAATTTATTTGTTGTAGTTTTTACACCATCAACATATACATTATAAAAATAAATACCATTATTCAAATCTGATGTATTATAAGTAGCTTTTTCTAAACCACTAACTAATTTTAAATTACCTATTTGCTTACCTGTTACATCATGTATAGTAACTTTAGCATTTGAATTTAAATTATAATTAAAATTTACATTCTCATTTGCAGGGTTAGGGTAAGCATTAGAAATAGTTAAATTATTTGCTAATTCATTTACAGCACTTTGTTGTTCTATTGTATAAACAACATCTACAATAACCGAATTAGTTTCGTTACCAACTTCATAAGCAGTATATTGTTCATGAGAATAACCACTTATGGCATTTTCAAACCTAGCATGAATTAAATATGTTAACGATTCACCGGTAGCAAATGTTCTTGCATCTAAGGCATGGTCAGCTGTTGCTGTACTTGATCCCATACAATGAACATCATCACATATCTCATGAGCAGCTAAACTATCTTGACTTACATTATGCCTTTTAAACACAATGGTTTTACTTGTGTTAGAAATATTTGTAAAAGTTAAATTTATTGTTCCTGTTTTTCCAGAAAAATCTACCTCTGTAGCAATCTGAAGCGTATCACCTACCACATTAACTCCACTAGTATCTAACGAAAAATCTTGTGCATTTACTATAAATGCAGAAAAAATTATTAATCCAAAAAGTAATTTTCTTACCATAGTTTTATATTTTTAATATTTATGTAAATATACAACAATAAATGGTATAAATAAAGTACTCAACTACCAAATTAAGCAAATGTAGTATAAGTAAAGTACTTAACCGCACTAATTATCAGATATATAAACTAAACACTGTTACCTTTTTGTAGAGAGTTAGGCTACATTTCACAGAATACCACAAACACACTAACAAACTATACATCAGTAAATTATAAAAAACAGCATATTTTAAAAAATCTCACAAATTATGTTAAGTATTAAAAATTACATAATTTCGTTGTATAAAAATTTAAGAAAATGAAGAAAATAATTTTATTATTAAGTGCGGTAATTTTGTTTAGCATATCGTATGCACAAGAATCTAATTTACCCAGTGTTGAAATAAAAACATTAGATGGTAAAGTTTTTAACACA
This sequence comes from uncultured Bacteroidales bacterium, assembly GCA_947311115.1. Lineage (GTDB taxonomy): Bacteria > Bacteroidota > Bacteroidia > Bacteroidales > JAFGXI01 > DYMG01. Next base: position 42,605 of record CAMZKE010000112.1, read on the forward strand.
TCAGATATTAAAAATGATGGCAAACCAATTATTATTGATTTTTGGGCAACATGGTGTAAACCTTGTGTTAAAGAGCTGGAAGCTATTGCTGATGTTTACGAAGACTGGCAAGAAGAAACCGGCGTGAAAATTTATGCTGTTTCAATCGACAACTCAAGAAGTATGGCACGTGTAGCACCTTTTACAAACGCTAAAGGCTGGGAATATGTAGTATTATTAGACCCAAATTCTAAGTTTAAAGAAGCTATGAATGTTGTAAATGTACCTCACGTATTTTTATTAGACGGTACAGGTAAAATTATTCATCAGCACACTGCATACTCTGAGGGAGACGAAGACGATCTTTTTGAATTAATTAAAAAAGTAGCAGCAGGGGAAGAAGTAACACACTAAATTTATTGTAACACCAACGATATGAAAAAATTATCATTATTTACTTTAGTATTATTATCAGTTGTTATGTCTGCTCAGGTTAAAGACGTAATAAAAGGTCATTTACACGGTAACTTTAATATTGACGTACAGCAATACAATTCAGACTCTTTAATAGGTGCAGAAAAACCACCTGAATCTGTGTTAATGAATGCTTATGGAAATTTTACTTATACATACGGCAACTTTTCCGGAGGTTTAAGATACGAGGCTTACCTTAATTCATTAAAAGGATATGATAAATCGTATAATGGTCAAGGTATTTCTTATAAATATTTATCTTATCAAAACAAAAAAGGCTTAGGAGTTACAGTAGGTAATTTTTACGAACAGTTTGGTAATGGTCTTATTTTACGTTCGTACCAAGAAAGAATGTTAGGTTACGACAATGCTTTTGAGGGAGTTAGAGCAAGTTTCACAGGTATTAGAGGCGTAACACTTAAAGGCTTAATTGCCAAACAACGATTATTTTGGACTACAGGTGCAGGTATTGTTAGAGGTATTGATGGCGATTTCTCGATTAACGATGTTTTTAATCTTAAAGGAAGTACTCAAATTGTTTTGGGTGGTAGCTTTGTAAGTAAATATCAAGCAGATAAAAATCCTATATTAAAATTACCTGAAAACGTTGGTTCAGGTGCAGGTAGAATATCAATATCGCACGGAGGCTTCTTTTTATCAAGCGAATACGCATATAAAAGTCAAGACCCATCAGCTGATAATGGATATATTTACAAGCCGGGCGAAGCATTGTTAATAAATGCTACATACTCACAAAAAGGTCTTGGTGTTTATTTATCTGCTAAGCGAGTTGATAATATGAGCTTTCGTTCTGATAGAGGTCAAGCTATTAACAACTTAAACATAAATTACATTCCTGATATTTCAAAAATACATACATATACATTAGCAGCAATGTATCCTTACGCAACCCAAACCAACGGCGAAATGGGTGCAAGAGCAGAAGTAATGTATAAACTAAAACGAAAATCGTTTTTAGGTGGTAAATACGGAACTGAATTATTTGTTAGTTATGCAACCGCTTACGACATTAAACGTACTCCGGCATCCGACACATCAGCCATAGGAGTAAAAGGTTACGATGGTTACAAAAGTAATTTCTTTGAAGTAGGCGACGAACTTTTTTATAGCGATTTTAGCACCGGTTTACACAAAAAACTAAGCAAAAAATTTAAAATTCATTTAGAATACTTATATCAAGAAATAAATTTCGATAAATTAAGAGGCGAATTAGACCACTCCGGTAACAAAATGGTATATGCAAATATTGCTATTGTTGATTTTACTTGGAAAATAAAGAGCAAAAGAACTTTACGCTTCGAATTTCAAGGTTTATTTACAAAACAAGACAAACAAGACTGGGCTATGGGCTTAATAGAATACACTATGGCTCCTCATTGGTTTGTAGCCGTTTACGATGCTTACAACTACGGAAATAAGCATTCCGATTTACGAATTCATTACACAACATTATCTGTTGGATATATGAAAAACTCAACACGAATTCAGTTGTCTTACGGAAAATCAATGGAAGGTGTAATATGTGTTGGTGGTGTTTGTAGAGTTGTTCCTGCAACAAATGGTCTATCTTTATCAATAACTAGTAGTTTTTAAAAAAAATAGTATGAAAAAAATAATTTATATATTAATTGTGTCATTTTTCTTTTTTATCTCATGCGATAAAATTAATGGTCCATACATAAAAAAAATTGAAAGTGATAATGGCAATGATAATTCTACTTTTGTAACAAAAGTATTAATAGAAGATTACACAGCACATACTTGCGTAAATTGCCCTAGAGCAGCAAGAATAATTGAGGAATTACATAATACATATGGCGATAAAATTATACCTATAGCTATACATGTCAGCTCATTAGCTAAACCTTACAATCCTCCTTTTGATGCAGATTTTAGAACAACTGAAGGCAACGCATTAGATGATGAGTTCGGTCTAGGAGCTTCAGGGCTTCCTAAAGGTATGATTAATAGAGTAGAATATAATGGCGATGTTAAAATACCCGATAGTGAATGGCCTACTATGGTAAGCGAATTACTAAATAAAGAGCCTTCTTTAGGTTTGAAACTTAAAACCGTTCTTGATACAATTAATAAATATGTTTCTATTGATGTTAATGTGCATATTTTGAAAGATACAATGGAAAATTTAAACCTATGTGTGTATTTACTAGAAAGCGGTATTATTGGTGGACAGCTTGACGGAGAAGTACCCGGAGATCATGTTGTTCTTGATTATGAATTTAATCATACTTTTCGGAAATCAATAAATGGCACATGGGGAGATGCTATTTCTACAACACAAGATACATTAAAGAAAGGTGAAATTATTCCTATTAATTTTGAAAAATTTACTTTAGATGCTGATTATTCTTTTCAAAATTTGAGTATCGTTGTATTTGTTTATGATAATGATTCGAAAGAAATCATTCAAGCTGAAAACCTCAATCTTTTTACAAGCTATATAACAAATAGCAATTAATAAAAAATATGATAATTTTTCTTACGATGCAGCTTGGGTTTCAAAAAACTTAAATATTGTAACTTTTGTTTACGATAATAATACTAAAGAAGTTTTTCAGGCTGAAGTATCGGAGGTGGAAATTAAATAATAAAACTTCAGTAAATAATAAAAGCGTAAAGTTACTTTACGCTTTTATTATTTATCCCACCATAATCTATAATAAATCACTAGCAATCTCGGCAAGCAAACTCCGCTCGCCTTTAACCATGTTTACGTGAGCAAAAACACTTTGTCCTTTCATTCTATCGGTTAAATAACTAAGCCCATTCGATTTTGTATCTAAGTATGGTGAATCAATTTGCTGAATATCACCTGTAAAAATAATTTTTGTCCCCTCACCTGCTCTTGTAACAATTGTTTTAACTTCAAGAGGAGTTAAGTTTTGAGCCTCATCAACAATAAAAAACACATTAGATAAACTTCGTCCTCTAATATAAGCTAAAGGCGAAATAATTAGTTTTTCTTGCTGCAACATTTCATCAATCCTTACAATTTCTGCACTGTTATCAGAAAACTGATTTTTAATTACCCCCAAATTATCAAACAAGGGTTGCATATAAGGACCTATTTTATCGTTTACATCACCCGGCAAATAGCCTAAATCTTTACCACCCAATGCAACAATTGGTCTGGCTAATAAAATTTGATTATACTTTTTTCGTTGAAATAATGCTGATGCCAAAGCTAATAAAGTTTTACCTGTACCAGCTTTACCTGTTAACGAAATAAGCTTAATATTTGGATTTATCAAGGCGTTTATAGCAAAAGCTTGCTCTGCATTTCTTGGTTCAATACCATAAGTATTTATTTTTTCAACACGTTTAATCCGCCCCTCTTCAGGGTCGAAATGAGCTAATGCACTTGCTGTTCCATTTTTAAGCACAAAATAAGTATGACCTTTTAATTTTTTATCAAATTTTAATTCCTCTGCATCAACACCATTAAAATCAGAATATAATTTATCAATAACCGATTTATCGAAACCTTGAATAGTCACAGTTTCCTTATAAAACTCAGAAATATTTTGTACTTGGTCATTTTTATAATCTTCAGCAAAAATACCTATCGATTTAGCTTTCATTCGTAAATTAATATCCTTACTTACAAGAATAACTTTTCTAGTTTTATATTTCTTAGTTATATACTCTGCTATTGAAAGTATTCTATGATCCGGTGTTTTTTCGCTAAACGAATTTTCTAATTCCTTTGAAAATGCTTTTCCTGTTTCAATAAACAATTTACCTTTTTTATCGCCTAATTTAACCCCTTTATCAAAAAGTGCATCACCTGCAATTTTATCTAATTCTCGTGTAAATTCACGTGCATGAAAGTTAATTTCATTACTACCTTTTTTAAAGTTATCAACCTCTTCTAATACAGTAATAGGCAGCACTATATCATGCTCATCAAAGCTGTATATTGCATTATAATTATGCAATATAACATTAGTATCTAATACAAATATTTTCTTTTGTTTTGCCATTGTTAAAAAATTTTGCTCTAAATTAACATTTTTTTATTGCCTTGTAATAAATTTATCAATAATTTTGCCTAAATTAAAAACAACAAAAATAATACTATATTGCAACATTTATTAATATTTCACAGTCTAAACATAAATAAAACGCAGTGTCTAAAAACTTTAGAACTGCACAAACAAATAATTATTAATTTTTTAACTAAATTTTACGTTTTATGAGAAAAACAAACTTTAATTGGCTTCTGACGCTTATTGCTGTCATTGGCTTTGCATACACGTCTAATGCTGATGTATGTACACAAACATTTACAGCAAGCGGTTATGATGATGACCCTACAACTGTAACAATTGTCCCTTCCGATTTAACCTGTACAGGTGGTGGTACAATAAATTCTATTACCTTAGTTAATACAGCAGGTAGTTTTACTAATACGAACTGTGGTAATTGGTACGATTTCACCTTAATTGTTGATGGTACTACAATTATAGCAAATGGTTGTCAAGCAGATTTTGACGGAACAAGTATCGCTGTCGGCTTTTCAACAATTGAAGTGCATTCTAATGATTTAGATGCTTATAGTGACGCTGTAACTGTTGAATTTGACCTACAAATTGATTACACTCCGGCAACATGCCCTGCGCCAACAGGATTAACAGCAAGTGCAGTAACAAACAATTCAGCTACATTAAGTTGGGTAATTGGAGCATCAGAAACAGCTTGGAATGTAGAGTATGGAACTACCGGTTTTGCACAAGGAACAGGAACAACTGTTGCTGCAACCGATACTTTTGTTAATGTAACAGGTTTAACTGCTGCAACTATTTATGATTTCTACGTACAAGCAGATTGTGGTGGTGGAGATCAAAGTACATGGGTTGGCCCATTTAGTTTTACTACTGAATGTGGTGCATACAACGTGCCATGGACAGAAGGTTTTGAAGGAATAGCATCTGCTGGAGACTTCCCTTTATGTGTTAGTTCTAATGGAGATTTTACAACAGGAACTAGTTCTCAATCATATAACAGAGATGCCCATACAGGTACTAATTATCTTTATACAAATTACACAGCTGATGATTGGTTCTTTACTGTAGGTATTAATTTAACAGCCGGCGAATCTTATGATTTTTCATACTGGTATATAACTGATGGTAATTCCGGTTGGACAGAAGTATCATCGTGGGTAGGTACAGCACAAGATGCTGCTAGTATGACTGACTCTTTAACCGGTATTGCCAACTCAACAATTACTTCTTACGAAGAACTTAGAGGAACTTTTGTTGCTCCTTCAACAGGTGTTTATTATTTTGGAATACATGTTATAGCAGATGGTTCACCTTGGTATATCACTTTTGATGATTTATCTGTTGATCTAACACCATCATGCCCTGCACCATCAGGATTATCAGCAAGTGCGGTAACAAACAATTCAGCTACATTAAGTTGGGTAATTGGAGCATCAGAAACAGCTTGGAATGTAGAGTATGGAACTACCGGTTTTGCACAAGGAACAGGAACAGGAACAACTGTTGCTGCAACCGATACTTTTGTTGATGTAACAGGTTTAACTGCTGCAACAACTTACGATTTCTACGTACAAGCAGATTGTGGTGGAGACCAAAGCACATGGGTTGGCCCATTTAGTTTTACTACTGCTTGTGATGCAATTAATGTATTTCCTTATACTCAAGATTTTGATGGTGCTTGGGATTGTTGGTCTGTTGTAAATAATGATGCAGATACATACGAATGGTCTCAAAGTAGTCAGTATCTAACACCACATTCAGGTTCTTATGTAGCTCATGGTATGGGAAATAATGACGATTATTTAATTTCTCCGCAATTTGATATTGTTGATGGTATGGAAATTAGATGGTGGGATATTGTTGAAAATGCAACTAAAAATAATACTTATGATGTATTATTATCAACAACAACATCTGATATTTCAAGTTTTACTATTAACTTAGGTACTTTCGATTGTACTAATACAAATTGGGTAGAACATGTAATCAATTTAACAGGATACACAGGTAATGTTTATATTGCATTCCATCAAACATATTCAGCTTCTGCTTATTATGGATTCGGAATAGATGATTTTGTTTTACAAGATGGTCCAACATGTCCTGATCCAACTAATCTAGACGTTCAAAATATTACTACAACAAGTGCAGATTTAGCTTGGACAACAGGTGGTGCATCAACATGGAATGTTATGTTTGGTATAGCAGGTTTTGATACAACAGGTCTTGGACCTCTTGCTACTGATATAACAACTAATCCATTATCAGTTGATACATTATCGCCTGCAACAAGTTATGAATTTTATGTAAGAGATAGATGTGCTACTGATGATTCAAGCGCATGGGTTGGTCCATTTAGTTTTACTACTGAATGTGATGCTATAACAACATTCCCTTGGTTAGAAGATTTTGAGGATAACGGAACAGAATTACCTATTTGCTTTAATAATGTTGAAGGCACTTGGAATATGGGTACAGAATCGTATTCAGGAAATTATGCTGCTAGAATTTCGTATAGCCATCCAAATCCTGCACACCTAGAATCACCTAACTTTATTCTTCCTGCAAATTATCAAATTTCATTTATGTGGAAAGATGATGATATCTCTACAGCTAAAGTTGCCGGTGCTGACACAACTTTCTTTGAGGTTTCTACTGATGATGGTACAACTTGGATAACATTAGATACATTGTCAGCAGCATCAAATGAAAGTTCATATAGTATGGCAGAACATGATTTATCTGCTTATGCAGGTACTTTTAAATTTAGATTTAGAGATGTAAACGATGGTTCATTTAGTGCTTATGGAACAGGTATAGATTCAATAGTTATTAGAGAAAGAACTGTTACCGACCTAGCATTAGTAACACCACCAAACGGTGCAGTTGCCGATTGCGATTTTACAGGACAAGATACAGTTCCTTGTTTTATTGAAAATGTTGGAAATACAGTAATTACAACAGGTGATACTATTTTTGCATGGTACGAATTAGATGGTGGTACAGCAGTTGCTGACACATTTGTTTTAGCTGCTGATTTAAATCCAACTGATACATTATTTGCAATGTTTGCTCAAACAGCTGACTTGGCAGGTTTAACAACTCATAACTACAAAGTTTATTTTGAGTATGTTAATGATATGAACCCAGTTAACGATACTGTTATAGGTACTGTTACTCATTACGAGCCTAGTGTTGATTTAGGAGGAGTTAATGACACTATTACCGTTACTGCTTATCCTTATACATTAGATGCAGGTGCAGGTTTTGATTCTTACTTATGGAACGATGGTTCAACAAACCAAACTTTAGACGTAAGTGCTGATGGTTGGTACAATGTTTTAGCTATTGATTCTAATTATTGCGAAGCTACTGACACTGTATATGTAGTATTACCTACAGGAATAAATACTATTGAAAACACAAGTTTAAGTATTTATCCTAATCCAAACGATGGTCAGTTTACTTTAAGTGCTAAATTTAACACTAATGTTGATTTCACTGTTGAAATGGTTAACCTTAATGGAAAAACTATTTACACAAAAGAATTTAACGGTGTTGATGCTATTAATGAAACAATTGACGTTGATAGTTATGCAAAAGGTATCTACTATATTAGATTAGTAGGTAACAATTTTGTAAAACAAGAAAAAGTAGTTGTTTACTAATACCAACTTACTAAATATATTAAAAAGGCTGTTTCTAACGAAACAGCCTTTTTTTTACACCCTGTTATTGAAATAACAGAAATTTATCGTAATAAATTATATTTCTCATTTACCAATGTAAGCGTTCGGCAAAACACGTACATATATTATTTCAAAGGCGACCAATTATGAGGTAATAACTCATATAATTTATTAGCTTTATGTTCAGCTATTCTATCAATTACATCAGATAACCAAGTATATGGATTAATATTGTGAGCTTTACAAT
>CAMZKE010000113.1 GCA_947311115.1 uncultured Bacteroidales bacterium
AAAATTCTGAATATCACCAATATGGTGTTTATTAAAATTTAGTTAGATATTTTTTGCTACTTTTTCTAAAGTCTTGTAATACGGGTTAAGAAGATATGATTCATTGTTTGTGTATTTAAAGAATTATCAATAAATTGCAAACAATAAATAAACTACCATCTTATGAGATTATTAACTTTTACTTTAATTTTTATTTCAACTTTTTTATTTTCACAAAATATAAGTAAAAACGAAGCAAAAACTGTTGCAACGAATTATTACTTAAATAAAGTCAATAGGTTTTCCGGTGTAGCAGTAAAAAAAATAAAAATAAAATCGACAACAAGTATCAAAAATAAAAACAGCCAAACATTACTTTATGTTTTTAATTTAAAATCTGATGGATATATTATTACTAGTGCTAACAAAAATATTGTACCGGTTTTAGCATATTCAAACCAATCAAATTTCGATTTTAAAAATGTACCACCTGCTGTAAATTACTGGTTAAATCGTTATAAAGAACAAACTGAATATATTTTAAAGAATAATACTAAATCGATAGAAAACAATTTGTTATGGGAGAAATATTTAAATAATAATTTTAATACTAAAGATATTAACGATACACTTGTTGAGCCTTTAGTAACATCAAAATGGAATCAAACAAAATTTTATAATGCTCTTTGTCCTGATACTTCTGCCGGGCCTGATGGACATTCTTTAACCGGTTGTGTGGCAACTGCTACGGGTCAACTTTTGTATTATCATAGATTTCCTGAATCGGGTACAGGTAGCTACTCATATAATTGTCCAAATTTTGGAGTTATTTCAGAAGATTTTTCAACTGCAAATTATAATTTTGATGAAATGGCGAATCAATTAACCGATTATAGTTATTCTGCAGCTTTATTACTTTACCATTTAGGAGTAACGTTTGATATGTGGTATGGCCCTGACGGCTCGGCTGTTTGGAATCATAGTGTTGATAATTCACTCAAAACTTATTTTAAATATTGTCCTGAAACACAATATGTTTTTAGAGATAGTACTACTATGAATTGGGATAGTATTGTTGCTGTTAATTTAATGAATAAAAAACCTCTTTATTATGCCGGTTGGGAAGATTTAAGTTTTCAGAGTGGGCATGCATTTGTTTGCGATGGTTATAATGGTGCTAACTATTACCACTATAATTGGGGGTGGGGAGGTGCTTACGACGGTTGGTTTTATTCCGATAATTTAACTCCGGCAGGTTCGCAATTTTCCTATGCTCAAGAAATTATAAAAGATATTTATCCTGATACACTAAATTATTCTTATCCTAATTATTGTACTACAAATAATAGTTTAACTACAAGTTTTGCAACAATTACCGATGGTAGCTCTTCATTAAATTATGTTGATAACGCTAATTGTGATTGGTATATAAACCCTGAGTGTGGTAAAATTTTAAATATTGAATTTGATGCTTTTGATGTAAAAGAAAACGATACTTTATTTGTTTATGAAGGTGCTGATAATCTTTCGCCATTAATGTCATATTATACTTTAGGCGAAGAGCCTATTTTGTCAAATACCTATAATAACACTGTACTAAACCCAAATAATGGTGAAGCTTATATTAAATTTACTTCTGATAATTCTAATAATGCTAATGGCTGGAGTTTATCGTACAGTTCGAACTACTGCAATTATGGTATTAGTATTACCGATACAACAGGTACAATAACTGATGGTAGCGAAACCTGTAATTATAAACAAAATCAAAACTGTAGGTGGACTATTGAGCCAACCGAAGCTGAAGCTGTAAAAATAACTTTTACAGAGTTTGCTTTAGATAGCTCAAATGTTTATGATTATGTTAAAATTTATAAAGACAATACAACATCATCAAATTTAATAGCTGATTTACGTTATGGAGATACTCCAAACGAAATTTATATTCCTTCAGGTACCGTTGTTGTAAAATTTGCCACTTACACCAATAGTTCAGGCCAAGGTTGGTCGTTTAATTACGAAAAAACTGAATTATCTGAATTATCAGCAAATTCGTTTAGTATTTATCATAAAATTTATCCTAATCCTATTAACAATACTTCAACATTAGAATTTGTGAGTAATACTATTGAGAAAGGAATTTGTTCTATATCAGACATTAATGGTAAAATTATTAGTAAAAAAGAAATTACAACAACTTTAGGTGTTAATAAATTAAATATTAACGATATTATTAAACTAGAAAATAGTGGTGTATACTTTATTAAATATGTTTCAAATAAGCTCTCGTTTATTGATAAGCTTATTGTAAAATAAATGTTAATGTATGAATAGTGTTAGCCATTTTTACTCACTATAGATAAATATATGCTAGACATCCTAGAAATATAAAATTATCATAATTATATATTTACAGCGGTTAATAAAACAATTTGCAACTATGAAAAAGAAAAATGAAATTTGTGTAAATTAAATTATTACAAATGAAAGTACATTTTACAGCTATTGGCGGTGCTGCAATGCATAACTTAGCATTAGCACTTTATAAAAAAGGATACGAAATAACAGGCTCAGACGATGAAATTTTTGAACCTTCGAAAAGCAGACTTGCAAAATATAATTTATTACCATCAAAAATTGGTTGGAATCCAGATTTAATTACCAAAGATTTAGATGCATTAATTTTGGGTATGCACGCAACAGAAGATAACCCAGAACTAATAAAAGCAAAAAAAATAGGCATTAAAATATATTCGTATCCAGAGTATATTTACGAACAGAGCAAAAACAAAAAGAGAATAGTAATAGGAGGAAGCCACGGAAAAACTACAATCACTTCAATGATTTTGCATGTTTTTAAGTATCATAAATTAAAATTCGATTATTTAGTTGGAGCACAAATAGAAGGTTTTGATACAATGGTTGGTTTATCTGATGAAGCAGAATACATGATAATTGAAGGTGATGAGTATTTATCATCGCCAATAGACCGCCGACCAAAATTTCACTTATACAAACCTCATATTGCATTAATTAGTGGTATTGCATGGGACCATATAAATGTATTTCCAACATTTGAAAATTATGTAGAACAGTTTAAAATTTTTACTGATACAATTATTGATAATGGAAGTTTAGTTTATTATAATAACGATGTAGAAATTAAAAAGATTGCAGAAAACTGCTCAACAAAAATTAATAAGTTTCCATATCAAGCACTTAACAATAGAGTAGATAACGGTATTACATATATTATTTTAGATGATAGAGAAATAAAGCTAGAGATTTTTGGTAAGCATAATCTTGAAAATTTAAATGGTGCACGCTTAGTTTGTAATCAAGCAAATATTACCGATGAAATGTTTTTTGAGGCTATAAGCTCGTTTGGCGGTGCAGCAAAACGCTTACAATTATTAAATTCTAATAAAAACACTAATGTGTACTTAGATTTTGCACACTCGCCATCAAAACTAAAAGCAACTATTAGTGCAGTAAAAGAACAGTTTTCAGATAGAGAACTAATAGCATGTATGGAACTTCATACTTTTAGTAGCCTAAAAGAAGAGTTTTTACCTCAGTACAATGGCTCAATGAGTCCAGCAGACAAGGCTTTTGTGTATTTTAGCCCAGATACCGTAAAACATAAACGCTTAAAAGAAATTACAGTTGAACAAGTAAAAAAAGCATTTAATTCTGATAATGTACAAGTATATACTAATTCAGAAAAATTACAAAAAGACCTTTTAGCTATTAATTTTGAGGGTAAAAACTTGCTTTTAATGAGTTCAGGTAACTTTCATGGGATAGATTTTAAGCGTTTTTCTAAAAAAATAATCAGCTTATAGTCTATTAACGCAGGGGCTTACAGCGTTTTTTTAAATTTTTTTAAATTATTTCAAAAAAAAATTTGCAAGAAAAAAAAATCTGTATTACATTTGCAGTCCCAAAAGGGAAAAAGTTCCGGCCCGTTCGTCTAGTGGACTAGGACGCTAGGTTTTCATCCTAGAAACAGGGGTTCAATGCCCCTACGGGCTACAAAGCTACCGAAAGGTAGCTTTTTTTTTATTTTAAAATTTAATTTTGATTTATTGATAAATATTTTTGTATATTTGCAAACCAATTTTTTAAGAAATTTAATATAATACATAATGGCAAATCATCAGTCTTCAAAGAAGAGAATTAGACAAAGCGAGAGTAGAAGATTGCATAACAGATTTTATGCTAAAACAATGCGTAACGCTGTTCGTGTTTTAAGAGGTACAACAGATAAAAAAGAGGCAGAAGCTAAACTTCCTGAAATCTATGCAATGTTGGATAAATTAACAAAGAATAATGTTATTCATAAGAATAAAGCATCTAATTTAAAAGGCAAACTGGCAAAACACGTTAATAAACTTTAATTTGTTTTAGAAAAATATTTAAGCCTTCCTTTACTGGAGGGCTTTTTTTGTTTAACAAAAATAACTACCTTAGCATTTATGTTATCTGTTTGTATTCCTGTATATAATTTCGATGTTACTAAACTTGTTAACAATATTTTGCAACAAGCAGAAGTAGCAAATATAGATATCGAAATTTTAATTGGAGACGATTCATCTACAAATAAATTTAATAACAAAAGTTTAGATGATGGATTCAGAGTTAGATATATATATAACAAAAAAAATTTAGGTCGTTCTAAAAATCGCAATCAATTAGCCGAGAAAGCAAAATATAATTACTTAATTTTTATTGATTGTGATGCCAAAATTAAATCTAAAAACTTTTTATCGTTTTATATTGCCTCAATTGTAAAAAAGCAAAGAGTAGTTTGTGGAGGTACAGCTTACACAAAAAAAAGTCAAGATAAAAATCATACATTACATTGGAAATACGGAACTAAAGTTGAAGCAAAATCAATTGAAGAACGTAAAAAAACTCCAAACAAATCGTTTAGTAGTTTTAATTTTTTGATAGAAAAGGAATTGTTTTTATCAATAAAGTTTAACGAAAACCTTACAAAATATGGTCACGAAGACACCTTGTTTGGTTATGAATTAAAAAAACGAAATATAACAATTATTCAAATTGATAACCCTCTTATCCATACCGGTATTGAGGAAAATAGAGTTTTTATCGAGAAATCATTAATAGGTATCGATAATTTAATTTATATTATTAAAAATATTGAAAACAGTAAAGAACTAATATCTGACATTACCTTATTAAAATTTTACAAAAGCTTAGAAAAGAAAAAAATATTGCCATTTTTAAAAGTATTTTATCCTTTACTTTTTCCAATTTCAAAATATATTTTAATAAATATTACTCAAAACATTACACTATTTAATTTCTTGAAAATACTTTATTTTGTGAAAAAAAACTTATAGTTTATTATCTGCCTGTTATATTTTCTATGCCCAAATGGGAATAAACCCCAAACAAATTTAAACCTTTGTTGTTTTGCAATAAATTTTCTTAGTATATATTTCTTCTATTATTAATAAGTTCCTGAAGTTTCGCACTTATAATTAATGTACTTTATGTTAGTGATTTAATATATTATATATAGTATTTAATATTGAGGTAAGTTACTTATCTACAGCTCATTAAACCTTACTGTGATTTTGTGTAAGATTCCAAAATTCCAATAATTTGCATTATATGTCTTCAAGCCAGACAGGCTTTTACTTTTCCTATAGCTGAAAAGTAAACAAAAAGCTACCGCTGACAATAAATTTGCTAAAAACAAATAATTACACTAAATAACACAAATATTTATATACAAATAGATGCAGATTTTATATGATTTTTATGATAATTGTTTTGTTTAAACACTATATAATACAAACTTAAGTACGAGCGTTGAGCGAACGGCGTCAGTCGAAGCGTATAAGCCGAGAATGAAAAACCGTACAGCATCGTTCGGTCTTGATTTTTTCCTCTATTTTGCATCAAGGCAAAATTTTCTTTTCCTGATACTTCGTTGCAAACCATTTGCAGTATTCATATACAGCTACATGGCTTGTCGCCTCGTCTGAGAAAAAGAAAAAAGCATGAATAATTCCATCTAACTAAATTGGTAAAATTCTGAATATCACCAATATGGTGTTTATTAAAATTTAGTTAGATATTTTTTGCTAC
>CAMZKE010000114.1 GCA_947311115.1 uncultured Bacteroidales bacterium
AATGTATGAATAATTCCATCTAACTAAATTAGTAAAATTCTGAATATCACCAATATGGTGTTTATTAAAATTTAGTTAGATATTTTTTGCTACTTTTTCTAAAGTCTTGTAATCTGGGTTAATTGCTTACTCTCTGTATGATATATGATAATTAATGACGTATACAGCTTTAAATAAAGTGTGTTTTTGTATTTATTTTTGCATAAATGTATGAGTTTGCCTTGCAATAATGTATGTGTTTTTACCTACACTAATAATTATTTAATAACTTTTAACATCTACAATTAACCAAACTTTTTAACTTTACGCACTCTATGTATAAAGTAATAACAATAATTATAGCAATAATATTTCTTGCATCTTGTGCAAGTTTACCTATTTATAAAAGTATTAACGAGTCGGAATATAATAAAGAAACTATTTATTCCGGTTACGATGCAAACAGCCGTTTACGTTGGCTTGTAACAAACGATTCGTTAAACCTATATTTAAGACTTGGATCCGATAATCCGGCTACAATAACAAAAATATTAAATATTGGTATGCAAATATATATAGACTCTACAGCGAAAAAGAAAGAAGGATTATACATAAATTATCCTGTGTATGAAACCGATGAAATATCGAAAAAAGACAATAATAAAATAAGTTTAAGAAATACTATTGATGAACGAAATGTTAAATTAAGTTTAATGCTTCAAAAAACATCAAAAACTATAAAATATGTTAAAGCAGATGAGATTCATCTTTTTAATGCTTTAGATAAGAATGCTGATATTTTTGCAAGTTTAAACTCAGATAATAATGGCAACCTGCAATATTTTGTGAAAATTCCGTTTAAACTAATAACAAAAACTAAATTAAAACTTTTATCAATAGGAATAAATATTGAAGGATTTGACATTGAAATGCCGGAAAACAAAAATGAGGAGAGCAATATGTTTAATACAAATAGAAATATTAATAGAAGACATAGCAGAGACGATAGTTCTTTTGAAAAACAACCGGAGCTTGCAAAAGATATAGATATTTGGTTTAAAGTAAATTTAACTAATTAATGAAAAACATAATTATAATATTAATAGTTGTTATATCAACACAATTATTTGCACAAAAATACACCTTAAGTGGTTATGTAAAAGATAAAACTTCTGGCGAAGATTTACTTGGTGCAAATATTTTAATAAAAGAAATAAATAAAGGCACAACTACCAATGTATATGGGTTTTATTCAATAACAGTGCCAAAAGGAAATTACACTGTAATAGTAAGTTTTTTAGGTTACGACGATTATAAATTTAAAATAAAACTAGATAAAAATATAAAAAGAAATATAGAGCCATCTCCATCTAGTATAATTACAGATGAGGTAGTTGTAACAGGCGAAAAATCTGATGAAAATATACGAGACACAAAAATTGGAGCAGTAAAACTACCAGTAGCACAAATAAAAAAATTGCCTGCATTTATGGGAGTGGTTGATATAATGAAAACCCTTCAATTACTTCCCGGAATACAATCGGCAAACGAAGGAAATGGCGGTTTTTATGTTAGAGGTGGAGGTCCCGACCAAAATCTGGTTTTGCTTGATGGCTCTACAGTATATAACGCATCTCATTTATTTGGTTTTTTCTCAATTTTTAATGCTGATGCTATAAAAGACGTAAATATAATAAAAGGAGGTATGCCTGCCGAGTTTGGTGGTAGATTATCTTCGGTTTTAGAAGTGTCTATGAAAGAAGGTAATAATAAAACCTATCATGTTGAGGGAGGAATTGGTACAATAGCTTCGAGACTTACGGTGCAAGGACCAATATTAAAGGATAAAGCATCATTTATTTTTTCTGCAAGGCGAACTTATATCGATATTTTAATGGACCCATTTATTCCTGCTGATGCTCAAATGAAAGGCTCCGGCTATTATTTTTACGATTTAACTGGTAAGGTAAATTATAGATTTAGCGATAAAGACCGAATATTTTTAAGCGGATATTATGGTAAAGACGTATTTGCGTTTGCAAAGCCCGATAAGAATTTTAAAGTTGAAATTCCTTGGGGAAATGGAGTGGCTTCATTACGTTGGAATCATCTTTTTAATAAAAAACTTTTTATGAACGTAACTGCTGTACTTTCCGATTATCAATTTCAGTTTGGTGCTGAGCAAAATAAATTTGAATTTAAAATGTTTTCAGGAATCCGTGATTACACGGGTAAAGCTGATATTACTTGGTATCCAATGGTAAAGCATAAAGTAAAAACAGGAGTAGAATATATTAGGCATATTTTTTCACCAACATCGGTTACAGCACGTATAGGTGGTACAAATTTCGATTCAGGTAAAATAAATAAGCAATACGCTAACGATATGGCAATTTATTTATCTGATGAATATGAGTTTAACGAAAATCTATCTATTGTTGCAGGTTTAAGGGGTACTTGGTATCAAAATGTTGGACCTTACGACAGATATATAAAAGATAAAAACGGAATAAATACCGACACTATTGTTTATGCTCCCGGCGAAGTTATTGCTCAGTATAAGCATATTGAACCACGTTTTTCAGTACGTTATGTTTTAAATAGTAAAACATCGTTAAAAGCTGCATTTACACAAAATTACCAGTATGTTCATTTGGCAAATGTTGCATCTGCCACATTGCCTACCGATGTATGGGTTTCAAGTACCGATATTGTAAAACCTCAGTTTTCAACTCAATATTCGCTTGGATTTTTCCGCAATTTTAAAAAAAATATGTTTGAAACTTCGGTTGAAGTATATTATAAAGATATGGATAACCTTATTGAATATCAAGACGGGAAAACACCCGGCGACGATGTTGGAGATAATGCTGACAATAATTTTACTTTTGGTAAAAGTAATTCTTACGGAATAGAGTTATTCTTAAAAAAACGATTTGGTAAATTTAATGGTTGGATAGGTTATACCTGGAGTAAAACAACTCGTTGGTTCGACGAAATTAACAATGGAGACCCATTTCCTGCAAAATACGATAGAAGAAACGATTTATCAGTAATTGCATCATACGAATTTAGTCCTAAATGGCAATTTTCGGCAATATTTGTATATGCAACAGGCAATAGCACAACAATGCCTATGTCACGTTATATTGTTGATGGTAGAATTAGTGTTGAATATGGCGATAGAAATTCGTACAGAATGGTTGATTATCATAGAGCAGACATTTCAGTTACGTGGACTCCGGGAGCTTTAAAAAATAAAAAGTTTAAATCTAGTTGGAATTTTTCAATTTATAATGTGTATAATCATTATAACCCATATTTTATTTATTTTGAAGAAAAAGGAAGTATTTCACAAGGTGATTATTCGGTAACAGGAAAGCAAGTATCGTTATTTCCTATATTACCGGCTTTAACTTGGAGTTTTAAATTTTAAAATGTATGCCACGAATTCACGAATAATAAAATATAAAAAGAAGTGAAATAAATTCGTGCATTCGTGGCATAAATTATAAATCATTAATATAAGTTTAATTCGTGTATTGATGGCAATAAATAAGTAACAGATGAAAACATATAAATACATATTAATAATAGTATCAATAATCGTTCTATCTTGTCAAAAAGATATTGAAATTGATGTGCCTGCTGCAAAATCTAAAATTGTTATAGAAGGAGCAATTGAAACAGGGCAATACCCGTATGTAATAGTAACAAAAAATCAGGGTTATTTCGACCCAGTTGACACTAATTCGCTTGCTGAAATGATGGTTTTAGATGCGGTAGTAACAGTTACTGATGGAGTAATTACCGACTCATTAAAAATACAACCAAACTTTTTAACAGTACCTCCTTATCGTTACGTAGGCTCAAAAATAAAAGGAGTAGAAGGTGGTAAATACAATCTTAAAGTCGTTGTAAATGGTAAAACATACGAATCAACCACAACTATACCCAAAATTGTACCGCTCGATAGTATTAAATATACATATCAGTCGCCAAACGATACGTTTGGTATGCTGTGGGCTTATGGGCAAGACCCTCCTGAACTAGGTAATTTTTATAGAGTATATACCAAAACATTTGGGAAAGATAATGTGTTTGTTCATGCCGATTTTTCGCTTGGTGACGATAAATTAGCAAACGGACAATATATCGAAAATGGTATAATTAGAGGTAAAGACCCTGCACGTCCACCCGAAGAATACGAAACAGCCGATAACGAACCTCCATATTGGGCTTTTCTACGTGGCGAAACTGTTGCAGTAAAATTTTGTACAATGGATGTTATTAGTTACGACTTTTGGAAAACTGCAGAACAACAAGCATCAAATAATGGAAATCCATTTGCTGCACCAACCACAATGAAAACAAATATTACAGGCGATGCACTTGGTGTTTGGACAGGCTATGGAGTGTTTTTAGATACTGTTACTATTACTGATGATATTATTATTGAGTTTTAATTTTGTTCAAAGTTATCATACTGAGCAACACTAAGTATCTAATTTAATACGATAAATTATCATATTTTTATATAATGAAGTTAACTGAACTTTCGTGCCTAATATAATTAATAATTTCAAGAGGTTTAATATATAAAATTGGCATAAAATTTTGCAATAAGCTTGATTTTACTGTATTTTAGTAGCTACTGATGACCAAACTATTATAGCTGATAATGCATAGATGTATGATTTATTTGTTGATTCATTCATCAAAAATATATTTTTTTAAATATTTTACATTTAAAATCGTATTTTTTTTTGTTTATATAAATATTAGTAATAAATTTGCAAACCAATTAAAAAAGGAGAAAGTATTATGATAATTATACCTATAAAAGAAGGGGAGCACATTGATAGAGCTTTGAAGAAGTTCAAAAGGAAGTTTGAAAAAACTGGTGTAATAAAAGAATTAAGAAGACGTAAACAATTTGATAGACCATCTGTTGTTAACAGAGAGCAAAGAATGAAGGCAATTTACGTTCAGAAATTAAGACAAAAAGAATTATAGTAATATAGTATATTGTTTATTTATAAAGCAATTATTTTACGATGTAAATCGTATGATAGTTGCTTTTTATTTTTTTAACAGAATTTATTTTCGTTATTTGTATTATATAAGTACCTTCGTATAGTAACAAAATTATTGTTGTATTGATGTATTTAGATAAATTCAAAAAATATTTATTACACGAAAAGCGTTATTCTGAACATACCGTAAATGCGTATTTAACAGATGTGTCACAGTTTGATAAGTTTTGCGAGCAAACTAATACATCTGTCAGTAATGTAAGTAATGAGTTACTTAGGCAATGGGTGGTTAAAATGATAGAGAAAGGTATAACATCAACAACTGTAAATCGTAAGATATCATCTATAAAAACATATTATAAATTTTTATATAGAGATAGTTTTATAAAACAAAACCCCACAATAAAGCTATCATTAATTAAAAAGAAAAAAACGCTTCCAAATTTTGTCGAAAAAGATAATATGAACTTTCTTTTTGATAATATTGAGTTTAGTGATGATTATATAGGGTTTAGAGATAAACTAATTTTGGCAATGTTTTATAATACAGGTATGAGGCGAGCAGAACTTATTAATATTGGTATCGATGATATCGATTTTTATAAAAAGACAATAAAAGTTCTTGGAAAAAGAAATAAGGAACGTTTAATACCTCTTTCTGATAATTTATTAAATGATATTAATAATTATATAGATATAAGACTCGATTTATTTAACAAAGAAAATAATTTTTTATTTTTAACAGAAAAAGGGAAACAATTATATCCAAAAGCAGTATACAGAGTTGTGAATAAATATTTAAGCTACGTAACCAATATAGACAAAAAAAGCCCTCACGTTCTGAGGCATACATTTGCAACACATATGTTAAATAATGGAGCTGATTTAAATGCAATAAAAGAATTATTAGGACATGCTAATTTATCAGCAACGCAAATTTATACACATAATACATTCGAAAAATTAAAAAAAGTATATAAACAAGCTCATCCACGAGCATAAAAACAGAAAATATGAATATAAACATTAATTCAGTACATTTTGATGCAGACCGTAAACTAGAAGGTTTTATAGAGAAGAAAGTATCTAAAATTGTTGACAGACATGACGATGTTATTGGAGTTGACATTTTTCTTAAATTAGATAACAATCAAAATAGTGAAAACAAAATAACAGAAATAAAAGTTGATGTTAAAGGGAAAGATATTTTTGTAAAGAAACAATCTAATAGTTTTGAAGAGGCTGCAGATATGGCTGTTGAGGCTCTTAGAAGACAATTAAAGAAGCATAAAGAAACTAGATAAGTATTTTTTTTAAACAAAATGATTTAAACGTTTTGTTTATTGGAAAAAACTTAATACATTTGCGAACATTTTTGGCGAGAGGTCGTCATAAGTGTTCGTTTTTTATTGCCGATGTAGCTCAGTTGGTCAGAGCAGCTGATTTGTAATCAGCAGGTCGTGGGTTCGAATCCCTCCATCGGCTCAGGTTCTTTTAAATAAGATGAATGTATTGGGAAGGTACCGAAGCGGTCAAACGGGGCAGACTGTAAATCTGTTGGCTCAGCCTTCGTAGGTTCGAATCCTGCCCTTCCCACATTTTTTAAGCGGGTGTAGCTCAGTTGGTAGAGCTTCAGCCTTC
>CAMZKE010000115.1 GCA_947311115.1 uncultured Bacteroidales bacterium
CAGATAGTTTTAAGAAATAATTTAGCTTTAAAAAAAAATCTCATTGAATATATTCAATGAGATTTTTTTTTAAAGCTAAATTATTTCTTAAAACTATCTGAAACAATTAATTCTTTTGTACCATGAGTCCAGCTATAAAAACCTTCGCCAGTTTTAACACCTAAATTACCGGCAGCAACCATATTAATTAATAATGGATCCGGATTATATTTTTGGTCGCCTAAACCAGCATACATTACCTCAAGAATTGAAAGACAAACATCTAAACCAATAAAATCAGCTAATTGTAATGGTCCCATAGGATGTGCCATACCTAGTTTCATTACAGTGTCAATACCTTCAACATCAGCTACACCACAACGTAAAGTTTGAATAGCTTCGTTAATCATAGGCATTAATATTCTATTTGCCACAAAACCTGCGTAATCATTAACCTCAACAGGTACTTTACCAAGTTTTTTCGACATCTCAACAATAGTATCTAAAACCTCATCAGTAGTTTTATAACCACGAATAATTTCAACCAGTTTCATTATTGGAACAGGGTTCATAAAGTGCATACCAATTACTTTATCAGGACGATTAGTTACTGCCCCAATTTTTGTAATAGAAATAGATGAAGTGTTAGAAGCAAGAATAGTTTCAGGAGCACAGATTTCGTCAAGCTCTTTAAAGATACTTAACTTAATTTTTTCATTTTCTGTAGCTGCTTCAACAACTAAATCAGCACCTACTACAGCTTTTTTCAGCTCAGTATATGTAGTAATATTACCAAGAGCATTTGCTTTGTCGTCTTCTGTTAATTTACCTTTTGCTATCTGACGGTCAAAGTTTTTAGTTATTGTAGCAATAGCTTTATCAAGAGCAGGCTGACTAATATCAATTAATGCTACTTTAAATCCGTTTTGTGCAAACACATGAGCAATTCCGTTACCCATTGTTCCACTACCAATTACAGTTATATTTTTCATTGTATAAAAATTTATTTTTTAGCTTATAAATGTATAAAATATTACTTAATTTTTCACATAGATAAATATGCTGAAAAACATATACTTATCTTATCAATAAAAAAGCAGCCTTTATAAAAAGCACAAGTTACTTTATAAAAAATAGTATTTTTAGTAATAATCATAAGAAATAAAATATAAAAAATCCGTATTTTTGAATACTACTTAATGTTTAACTAAATATATACGTTTTATGAGAAAAACAAACTTAAATTGGCTTTTTGCAATTATTTTTGCATTAGGCTTTATTAATTATGGAAACGCACAAATCATTTTTGAAGATGATTTTAGCACAGACCAAGGCTGGACACTTACAGGCTCTTGGGAAAGAAATACGGCTGTAGCCGAGCCATCAAATGATTTTACAGGCGAAGGTTTTATTTTAGCAAACCCTTTAGGCTCAGATTACCCATCAAGTATGGCACGAGAAGATGCAACCTCACCTGTATTTGATTGCTCCTCTTACACTTTATCTGACAGCATAATTATTTCACTAGAAAGCTTTTCCGGCTGCGAATCAAATAGCTTTGACCATATGGGGTTTGAAGTTTTCGACGGCACAAATTGGGTTTCTATCTGGACTAATGGAAGCTCTTTTCAACAAGCTGCATGGACAAATATGATTTTTGATGTTACGCAATATGCTGCCGGTAATGCAAACTTTCAAATACGCTTTTACATGGGTACATCTGACGGTTCTGTTCAATATTCAGGTTTTGCAATCGATAATTTTAAACTTGCAAATATAACTTGTAACCAACCAACAACGCAAAACGCAATAAATATTACTGCGTACACCGCAACTTTAAATTGGATACCTGATGGAGCTTCTAACTTCAATCTTGTATTTGGACCTCAAGGTTTTAATATGAATGATAGTACACCTATAGCTCTAACAGATACTTTTTATAATGTATCAAACTTATCATCTGAAACAACTTACGAGTTTTACGTACAAGATGTTTGTGGTGGTGGAGATGTAAGTTTATGGACAGGACCATATCAATTTACAACACTTATTACATGCCCTGCACCAACAAGCCAAAAT
This sequence comes from uncultured Bacteroidales bacterium, assembly GCA_947311115.1. Lineage (GTDB taxonomy): Bacteria > Bacteroidota > Bacteroidia > Bacteroidales > JAFGXI01 > DYMG01. The sequence continues at coordinate 2,059 of CAMZKE010000115.1, forward strand.
GTTGTTGATATAACTACCAACTCAGCTACATTTACATGGATTACAGGTGGTGCTAGTAATTGGAATGTTATATACGGACCGCAAGGTTTTAATATGAACGATAGTACACCTATTGCTGTTACCGATACATTTTATAATGTAATAAATTTAACTGCAGAAACAACTTACGAATTTTATGTTCAAGATTCATGCGGTTTAAATGATGCCAGCCATTGGGTTGGACCATACACGTTTACAACACTTATTAGTTGCCCTGCACCAACAAGCCAAAATGTTATAAATATAACTACTAACTCTGCTTCATTTACCTGGATTACAGGCGGCGCTAGTAATTGGAATGTTATATACGGCCCGCAGGGGTTTAACATGAACGATAGTACACCTATTGCTGTTACCGATACATTTTATAATGTAACAAATCTAACATCGGCTACAACATACGAATATTACGTACAAGATTCTTGTGGAATTGGAGATGTAAGCACATGGTCAGGTCCATTTAGTTTTTCAACTGATTGCGGAGTTTCAACTCCTGAATATATTCAAGACTTTACCTCATACGTACCATTATGTTGGGAAGAAGCTCAAGGACAGTTATCTAGCTCAACTACATTTACAAGTACAACAACATCATACTGGATATCAGATGGTTTTGGAAATGTTGGGACAACCGGTAGTGCCAGATTAAACATTTATAGTACAGGTAGGTATGAATGGTTAATTTCAAAATCAATAGATTTGGGTACAGGTGTAGATTATCAATTAGAATTTGATTTAGCATTAACAGATTATGCAAATGCTGCAGCACCTGACCAAAATGGAACTGACGATAAATTTGCCGTAGTAATTTCTACTGATAACGGAACAACTTGGTCTGATGCAAACACATTAAGATTATGGGATAATGCAGGTTCTGCTTATGTATATAATGATATTCCATTTACAGGAACTCATATAGTTATTGACTTAACAGGATATACCGGAGTAGTTAAATTTGGTTTATACGGAGAAACAACAGTTTCTAATGCTGATAACGATTTATTTGTTGATAATTTTAGTGTAAGAGAAATCCCTTCTTGTCCAGAGCCATATTCTTTAATTGCTGATAATATTGGTGTAGATAATGCTACCATTAGTTGGACTCCATTTGGTTCCGAAACAGATTGGAATGTTCAATATGATACTACGGGTTTTAATCTAGGAAATGGTATTACAACTGCTGTAACAGATACATTTATGAATTTAACAGGATTAAATTCCGGTACATCTTACGAGTTTTATGTACAATCAGTTTGTGGTGCAGGTGATGAAAGTATTTGGGCAGGACCATATCAATTTAGTACTGTAGCTTTAGGAGACAATTGTAATGCCCCTATTTCAGTAATATTACCTGCTGATTTTACTGCTAATATTTGGCAAGATATTGCCCAAACAACTGTTGGTAGAGGAAATAATAATGATACAACTTGTTTAGGATATTATGATGGTGGAGAAGATATTTTCTACGAATTTACAATAACTGAAGATATGGTTGTAAATATAACAATGGATCCAAAAACAACTACATATACAGGTATTGTTTTAGCTTCGGGATGTCCCTCATCTTCAAATTGTATTGAAACTAGTACTTTATCAGGAACAGGTATTCATAGCTTCGAAGAAGTTAGTTTAACAGCAGGTACATATTTTATTATGATTGATACTTGGCCATCGCCAAATAATATACCTGACTTTGATTTAACAATAGAAAGAGTTACTTGTCCTGCCCCAACAAATTTAACTGCATTAAATATTATGGATGTTCAAGCCGACGCAGCATGGACAACCGGTGGAGCAAGTAATTGGAATATTGTTTACGGACCACAAGGATTTAATATGGCAGATAGCACTGCTATTGCTAGTGCCGATACTATATATACCATAACAGGTTTAACTCCTGAAACAACTTACGAGTTTTACGTACAAGATTCTTGTGGTGTTGGCGATTTAAGTGAATGGTCAGGTCCATACCAATTTACAACTACTGCATCTTGCCCAACACCTAGCGACTTAAACGCAAGCAATATTACAACCACATCTGCTGATTTAAGTTGGAATGGTTATTTTGCATCTACTTGGGATGTTGAATTTGGAGATGCCGGATTTGTTCCTACAGGAATACCTAATTATAATGACCTCACAAACGACACATTGAATATTGACACATTAACAACTGCTACTTCTTACGATTTTTATGTTAGAGCAGATTGTGGTAACGATTCAAGTAACTGGGTTGGTCCATTTAGTTTTACAACTGAGTGTGATATAATTACATCATTCCCTTATTACGAAGATTTTGAAAATAATGGAAATATGCCTAGCTGTTGGTCTCAAGAATATGTATCAAGTACTCATGACTGGATATTTATTGACGGTGATAATAGCGCTTTAACAGCTTATCAAGGCTCATATAATGCTGCATTTAAACATGTATTAAGTGGTGATATTACTAAATTAATAACTCCTGTTTTTGATTTATCCGGATTAAATAATCCCAAAATAAGTTTTGTTCATGCTCAACGTGAATGGGCTGGCGATCAAGATTCGTTAAAGTTATATTACAGAACCGATGCTTCTTCATCTTGGACACAAATACCGGGAGCTGTATGGATAAATGATATACAAACATGGACAGAAGAATCAATTATTCTACCAAACCCATCAAGTACATATCAAATTGCTTTTGAAGGTAACGACACTTATGGATACGGTGTTGTTGTTGATAGTGTTGTTGTTAGAGAAACCGGCGATGTTGATTTAGCTGTTGTAACACCTGAAGACGGTATTAATTATACAAGCTGTGCATATACAGGTCAAGATACAATAGCATTTAATATTAAAAATGTTAGTACAGAAGCTGCTCCTGCGGGTACCATTTACGGTTGGTACGAGTTAGACGGAGCAACTGCAGTAGCAGATACATTTACTTTAGCTGCCGATTTAAATCCAACAGATACAGCATTCTTTAATTTTGCACAAACTGCTGATTTATCAGATGGAAACACTCATAACCTTAAAGTTTATATGGAGTATGCAAACGATGCAAATCAAGTAAATGATACCACAAATAGTACATTCACCATGCAGAATCCAAGCATCTCTATTAATCAAGGAGATACAATGATTATTGCAAGTACAGATTTTCCTAAAATTTTATCAGTAGGAAACACTTTTGAATCTTATTTCTGGTACAATGAAGATTCAACTGTTACAGGAACAAATGTTCAGCTTATTATTAACGATTTTGGTACATATGTTATTAATGCAACCGATGCTAATGGTTGTGTTGCTTCTGATACAATTTGGGTATTAGAACTAGTAGGTATTAATTCTACTGATAATATAAGTATTAATATTTATCCTAATCCAAATAATGGCGAATTTACATTAAGTGCAAACTTTAATTCAGCAATTGACTTTACAGTTGAAATGATAAATATTGACGGTAAAACTATATACACTAAAAAGTTTAATGGAATTAAAACATTAAACGAAAATATAGATGTTGATAGCTATGCAAAAGGTATTTATTATATTAGAATATCTAATAAATCGTTTGTAAAACAAGAAAAAGTAGTTATTTACTAAAATAACACATTAAATTTAAAAGTAAAGGCTGTTTCGTTTGAAACAGCCTTTACTTTTTTTTTACAAAATAACAGTTATAAATATCCTTGCAAGTTTGATTAAAGATATAGAGCATTCTTGCACCAAATAATATTTTTCAATTTGATTCAAATAAAGTATCCTCACTAAACTCCCCATCACCACCTATTTCACCTTCCCATTGCTCTAAAATTAATTTTACTTTTTTTCTTTGCTGTAAAAATTTCTCATATAATTTTTTAGCTAAACTAAAATCATTTTCCCAGAACCATTTACCATCTGCATAAATTTTATAAGACGATGTACCTTTAAGTAACATTTGTTGTTATTTTATATATTTGTCATTGCTTATACTATCTTTTTGTAAATTAGTTACATAAAAAAGAAAAAACATTAAATTAATTTTAACAAAACTGATAATAATCATTTTTTTAAACTATTTCCTGATATAATTTTGGCATTAAAGACCTAAATATCTTTTTATATGGAAATTATTAAAACAAATGAGCTTGAAAGTATTTTAGAAACAATAAGTGCAAAGAAAATATTTTCAAATAAAAATATTGAAATAATAGAGATTTTACTTCTATCAGGTGAAAAAATATCTATACATAAGAATGATGTAACTGCTCTTTTTAATATTATTGAAGGTAAAGGGTTTGTTATTATTGATAGCAAAAAGTATTATGTTGAAAAAGGTGATTTTCTAAAAATTGAAAAAGATTTAGATAGAGAATGGGAAAATATTGGTAATTACCCCTTAAAAATACACGTAACTAAGTTAATGAATTAAAAAATATACAAATGAAGTGTTTACTTAAAAAAATAATTCCTCCAAAAAAATGGATGCTTGCAGTAACAATAGTTATGGGTATTTTTGTAGGCTTAGTAATATATATATTCAATATTTCTAATGCCGTTTCATATTTATCAGACGACCCTGAAACCTGTATAAATTGCCATGTAATGGTACCGCAATATGCAACTTGGAATCATAGCTCACACCGTGAAAATGCAACATGTAATGATTGCCATGTGCCTCATAACAATGTGTTTAATAAGTATTATTTTAAAGCTAAAGATGGTTTGCGACATGCAACAATATTTACTCTACGCAACGAGCCTCAAGTTATTTTCATTAAAGAAGAAGGTAAAAAAGTAGTACATAATAACTGTATAAGATGTCATAGCGAATTATTAAACGACAGTAAATTAATTACCCAAACAAGCTTTAACTTACACTCTAAAACTGAACGCGAATGTTGGGAATGCCATAGAGAAGTACCACATGGAAGAGTTAACAGTTTATCATCAACTCCATATGCACGTATACCTACAGAAAGTGCAACCGTACCGGAGTGGCTACAAAAAAGTATAAATAATACTAATAACAAATCTAAATAAAAGTAATATGAGTGAAAACGGAAGAAAACCTATTGTAAATTGGTTAATTTTTATTGTAACTGTGATTGTTGTTTTTTTATTGGGACTTTTAGCCTCATCAATTACAGAGAGAAAAACAGAGGCAATTTTTGCTTACACACCTCAAGTTAAAATTGCACCCGGCGAAGTACGTAACGAATTATGGGGAAAAAACTTCCCTAGAGAATTTCAATCGTATTACGCAACAGAAGATACAAGTTTTAAAAGTAAATACAACGGTAATGCAATGATTGATATGCTTGAAGTTGACCCTCGTTTGGTTGTTCTTTGGGCAGGTTATGGTTTTTCTAAAGATTATAATCAAGGAAGAGGTCATTATTATGCAATTACCGATTTACGTAATTCTCTACGTACAGGAGGACCCAAAGGTCCAAATGACGGGCCAATGCCAGCAACATGTTGGAGTTGTAAAAGTCCTGACGTACCACGAGTTATGAAACGTGATGGAATTGCTGAGTTTTATACCGGAAAATGGGCACGTTTAGGAGCCGAAATTGTAAATCCTATTGGTTGTGCTGATTGCCATGATGAAAAAACTATGAATCTTAAAGTTACTCGTCCTGCATTAATTGAAGCGTTCGAGCGTCAAGGAAAAGATATAACAAAAGCTACACATCAAGAAATGCGTTCGCTTGTTTGTGCACAATGTCATGTTGAGTATTATTTTAATAAACATACTCCGAAAGAAGGAACTCCTTATTTAACTTTCCCTTGGGACAAAGGACAAACAGTTGAAGCTATGGAAGAATATTATGATGAATTAGAATTTAAAGATTGGACTCACAAAATTTCTAAAGCACCAATGTTAAAAGCTCAACATCCGGGATACGAAACATACTCAATGGGTATTCATGCCCAACGTGGTGTTTCTTGTGCTGATTGCCATATGCCTTACAAATCAGAAGGTGGTGTTAAATTCACAGACCACAAAATTCAGAGTCCTTTAAACAATATTGCAAATTCTTGTCAAGTTTGTCATCGTCAAGAAACAAAACAGCTAATAAAAAATGTTTACGATAATCAAGATAGAATTATTAGCAACAGAGATAAACTTGAAGAATTAGTAGTGCGTGCTCATGTTGAGGCAGGTAAATGTTGGGAACTTGGTGCTACAGAAGACCAAATGAAAGATATTCTTCAAGGAATTCGTCATGCGCAATGGCGTTGGGATTATGCAGCAGCTAGTCACGGAGCTTCATTCCATGCTCCCGTTGAAATAAGTAGAGTAATAGGAACAGGTATAAATATTGCCCAAGAAACTAGAATAAAGTTGGCAAGATTGTTAATTGCACTTGGATACGAAGGCGAAGTTCCATATCCTGACATTTCAACAAAAGCAAAAGCTCAAAAATATATTGGTTTACCAATGCAAAAACTTATTGATGAAAAAAATTCTTTTAAACAAAATCTACTTCCTAAATGGATTGAAGAAGCGAATAAACGTGAGGCTAAATACGGTGTAACAAAAATAGAATAGTATTATTATTAGTTGAGTGCGAACAAATGGGATTTCTCTATCTTTAGAGTTATCCCTTTGTTATATAAAATGAGCAATAAAAAGCAAATATGGCAATATCCATGGCAGTTTAAAGAAAGTTTAATAATTCTTTCTACTGCAATAATTATATCATTTATTTTAGATTTTATTGATAAAAGTAATACTATATTAAAACCTGTATTTCCGTATAATATTTATATTCTTTTGGCAATTTTTGTTTTTGACACATTAATTTTTATCTCTTTTAGAAAAACAAATTTTGTTAAATGGTTACAATCCGGATACTTAGCAATATCTACAATAATTTGGTTGTTTATTCTTGTAATTATTATGGGTATTTTTGAACAGAATAACCAATCTGAAGGTTTAATATACAATTTACATCTAAATAATATTATTTATTCAAAATCATTTATTATTGTTGAATTTGCCCTTTTTACTAATTTATTAATGGTTATTTACAGTAAGTTGAATGAATTTTCTATTCGAAATTTTTCATTTATAACTAACCATTTAGGGATTCTTATATTATTAATTTCATTAAGTTTTGGAGCCGGCGATATTGAAAAATATAACATGAAAATTGATACGCAAAACTACGTTTGGGGCGTGTCAAGCAAAGACAAAACAACAGAATTACCTTTTGCATTAAAACTAAACAATTTTTATATTGATATGTTTCCGGCTAAAATTACGATAGTAGAAAATAAAACAGATAATATTATTGATGACAATAGTAATATAATTTCGGCAAATAAAGATTCTGTAATTATATTTAATAAGTATAAAATATCATTGCTAAAATATTATAATAATGGAGTATTTATTAATAATAAATTTTATTCGGTAAACGACCAAGGTGCAGCTCCAACTGCAATGTTATGTATAAAAACAAAACATTCTACAGATACTTGTTACGTTTCGTGTGGAAGTTATATGTATCCCTCAAAAGTTTATTCGTTAGATACCGATTACACAATAGTAATGCTTGAGCCTGAACCAAAACTTTTTAAATCTGATGTTAAAATAATATATAAAAATAGTGAAACTGAAAATATATCAATTGAAGTAAACAAACCTATAAACATTTATGGTTGGGATATTTATCAAACCGATTATAATAAAGATATGGGAAAATGGTCGGAATATTCTATCGTTGAAATAGTAAAAGACCCTTGGTTAAATATTGTATATATTGGTATTTTTATGATGATAATTGGAGCTATTGGAATAATATTTTTAGGTAAAAAGAAAATCTAATGGATTTATTTGATTTTAAAATATTTGGTTTTTCTGCAATAACTATTTGGTTTATAGGAATAGTAATTGGCAACATAAAAAAATCTAATAAAACAATACTTATTTCAGGCTTTATTGGAAATATTTTGCTTGCAAGTTTTATCATAATATATTGGAGTTATATAGACCGTCCACCTTTGAGAACTTTAGCAGAAACACGATTGTGGTATGCGTTTTTTTTGGCATTAATAGGTAATATTTTATTTATTAAGTGGAAAATAAAATGGTTTATTATTTATTCGTTAACATTATCTAGTGTATTTATTTTAATAAATATACTAAACCCTGAAACATATAATAAATCGTTAATGCCAGCATTACAAAGTATTTGGTTTATACCACATGTTATAGTATATATAATTGCTTATGCGTTTTTAGCAGCATCGTTTATAATTGCCATACGTGGATTAATAAATACGAGTACAGTCAATAAATACATTGTTACGGCAAATAATATTGTGTATATTGGGTTTGGATTTTTAACTTTAGGGCTATTGTTTGGTGCCTTATGGGCAAAAAAGGCATGGGGACATTACTGGACATGGGATCCAAAAGAAACTTGGGCTTTTATTACGTGGATTGCATATTTAATATACATACATTTACACCCTAAACTAAAAAATGATAAAACAAACCTATACATATTAGTTATTGCATTTGTGCTTTTAATTATTTGTTGGTTTGGTGTTCAATATTTACCATCGGCACAAAACTCGGTACATATATACGCGTATTAATACCAATAAACTTGAGTATTAATTTAAAATCAATATTATTTACAAAAAACGGCTTCCAAATTTAGAAAAAAACTTTATATTTGAACAAACAAAAATTGCAAGTTAGAATACCTATAACTTGTAAAATTTAACTATCTATCATAAAATTAAAAATATCTTTTGAAAAGATTTGATGTAATAATTATAGGTTCTGGAATAGGTGGTTTATCTACAGCTGCATTCCTTTCAAAAGTATTTAATAAAAGAGTACTAGTATTAGAGCAGCACTTTAAATTAGGTGGTCTAACACATGAATTTAAGCGAGTAGTAGATGGTGTAGAATACAATTGGGATGTTGGCTTGCATTATGTAGGTAAAATGGAGAAAGGCGAAATTGCCCGAAAATTATTCGATTATATTTCTGATAAAAATGTGAAATGGAAAAAGATGCCTCATTTTTTTGAAATTTTCAAATATCCGGATTATATATTTAAAGTTCCATCTAATAAAAACGAATATTTAGAAAAATTAATCAATGAGTTCCCAAAAGAAGAATTGGGACTAAAACAGTATTTTATAGATGTTGAAAAATTATCTACATGGGCACTAAAAACAATTTCCTCTAATTTTTTCCCTTTTTGGTTAAATATATGGCTGCGACTTTCGGCTAGAGCACAAAATAAAATTGGATATTTAACAACAAAAGAATATCTAGATTTAAGATTTAAAGATGAAAAATTAAAATCCATACTAGCTTCTCAATGGGGGAATTACGCATTATCACCTAACAAAAGCTCGTTTGCAACTCACTCGCTTGTTATTAACAGCTATTTAGATGGAGGGTACTATCCTGTTGGTGGCTCCGATACAATAGCAAAAAGTATAGTACCATTAATTATAAAAAACAATGGTGAATGTCTTACAAACCATTCTGTTTCAGAAATAATTATAGAAAATAATAAAGCGGTAGGCGTTAAAGTTGATATCAAAAAAGGCAAAAGCATTAGTAGTGAAATTTATAATGCTGACACAATTATTTCGAGTGTTGGAGCTGTAGATACATTTACAAAACTTTTACCCAAAGAAGCCACCCATTCAAACATTTCAGAAATAAAAGAATTCCCTAAAGAACAGAGCATTAGCACTCTTTATATCGGATTAAAAGAAAGTCCTGAAAAGTTAGGTGTAAAAGGTGAAAACTATTGGATATACGATAGTTATAACCATGATGAAATAGCTAAGGATACAGAATCTATAACAACAGGAAAAATACGTTCAGCATACCTTTCGTTTCCTTCGTTAAAGAACCCTGAATCAAAAGGACATACAGCAGAAATATCAAGTATTATTCCATTTAATGCTTTTAAGAAATGGAAAGGAGAAAAATGGATGAATAGAGGAGATGATTATATTAAATTTAAAGCAGAAATAACTAATAGTTACCTTGAGCTTATTGAAGATAATATAAAAGGATTTAAGGATATTATTGCATACACCGAACTCTCAACCCCTCTAAGCATAAAACATTTTACACAAAAAAACAAAGGTGAAATGTATGGAATACCAGCCATACCAAGTCGATTGAAATTAGATTGGCTAAAACCCAAAACCGAAATTAAAAATTTATATTTAACAGGAAGTGATGTTGCGTCTCATGGTATTATTGGTGCGTTAATTGGAGGTTTATTAACGGCTAGTATGATTGGTGGAACATTTGGAATATTTAAAGTAATATCTAAAGTAATAAAATTTTCAAAAGAAAAATAAAAGGTTCTGAGTTCGGTGGGTTTATTGAAATAAATAAATTGTTATAATTTAACATTTTATTTATTTGTTGAATTGTTTAATATTTTTATTTATGGTTAAATAAACATGTAGAACATTCATATTTTTGCGTAAGTAACTATTTGTTAACCTGGATTATAAGACTTTAGAAAAAGTAGCAAAAAATATCTAACTTTACGCGTAGTCAAAAAGCCTATGAATTTAATGGTGAGGTATACCATCCCTTCCCG
>CAMZKE010000116.1 GCA_947311115.1 uncultured Bacteroidales bacterium
TCCATCTAACTAAATTAGTAAAATTCTGAATATCACCAATATGGTATTTATTAAAATTTAGTTAGCTATTTTTTGCTACTTTTTCTAAAGTCTTGTAATCCGGGTTAAATATTGTTTTCAATAACGATACCGTTAGCTTGCGGTGAGGTAATTCATTTTTATTAGTTTTATTGATATAAATAATCATTTTTATTTTATTATTAATTTTTGAATTTGTACTTTTATAAACACTAAATAAAATACAAAATTATGGACTTTAAAAATACAGATGAAATATTAGATTTTGCAATAAAAAATGAACAACAAGCTGCTGATTTCTATAATAATTTAGCTAATGATGCAGAGGTTAAAGAAATGAAAGAAACTTTTCTTGCTTATGCAAAAGAAGAAGAAGGACATAAAGCTAGGTTAGAAAAAATTAAAGCTACAGGCGAATACGATTTACCGGAAGAAAAAGTTTTAGACCTAAAACTTGGCGATTATTTAGTGAAAAGTAAAGCTTCTGGTAAAATGAGTTATCAAGATTCGCTAATTCTTGCTATGAAACGCGAAAAAGCTGCTTATAAATTATATATGAAACTTTCTGAAATTGCACCAAATGATAATCTTAAAAAAATATTTAAAGGACTGGCTATTGAAGAAGCTAAACATAAATTAAAATTTGAGATTGAATATGATGATGTAATCTATAAGGAAAATTAATATTTGCTTATTAAAATGAGAATTAAAATTTTATGGTATGTTATTAGTTTGTTTATATCTTAGGTTTTATTTAAATACAGAGCCGTAGATGAACAGAATAATGAAAATAGTAATTATAGTAATAATAACAACTCTATTCGCTTGTAATAAAGACGAAGAAGGAAAAACAACAGAAAACAGAAAAGCCCAATGGATTGAAAATGCTTTTGTCAGTCTTGAAAGCAATAATTTTCCAAAAATAAAAGCAATTTCTTGGTGGCACGAAAATTTTGATAACTCTTTGTTAAAGGTAAATTCTTCAACAGAAAGTTTAAATGCCTATAAAAAAGGAGTTAGTTCTTCACTATTTATTACAACAGCAAATTTTAATTCAAACAAACTTATTAAACCAAGTTCGGGTATTTATCATTCGGCATATCCCGATTTTGGAGGAACAGAAGATATTGTAACAGCAAAACGAATTAATGATTTTGAAACTCTTGTAAATAAAGATATTGTTTGGGCATATTTTTCAAATAATTGGTATGATAATATTCAGTTTCCTACAACAGAAGTTAATATAATTAATGCCGAAGGGAAAATCCCATTTATCAGAATTATGCCAAGAACAAATTTTGACGAAGGAGGTCCTGACCCAAATTACACAATGCAAAAAATCATTAACGGAGATTTTGATACAGTACTCATTCAATGGGCAATTGACGCTTCAATCACAAATATTCCGTTGTTGGTTGAATTTGGAACAGAAGTAAATGGTAATTGGTTTCCTTGGAACGGACAATACAATGGTGCTGGTGAAACCACAGGATATGGAGACCCTAATATATTTGACGGGGCAGAAAGATTTAGAGATGCTTATTGTCATATAATAGATATCTGTAATGCAAACGGAGTAAATAATATAACCTGGTTTTTTCACATTGACGCATATAGTGAACCAAATACGGATTGGAATAATATCGAGAATTATTATCCCGGAGACAATTATATTGATTGGCTTGGTGTAAGTATATACGGACCGCAAGAAAGCAATGAAGATTATCAAGAGTTTTCAGAAATTATGAATGACATTTATCCAAATTTAAGTAACTTATCAGATAAGCCGATTGCTGTTTTAGAATTTGGTATAACAGAATTGGAATAAAAACTAAACCTAACAAAAAAAACACTGTACTCTTCAATTAACTGTAAGTGTGAAAGTTAATACTCAAAACAAACATTGTCGAAACCTGGAAATTATTTTATTTAAGTGTTAGATAAATGTTAAAATTTAATGAATTTAAATATGGATATGGTGCCGGATTACGTTTGTTAATTGATGAAAAAACAAGTTCTGTATTTCGTTTCGATATAAGTTTTAGAGATGGAGGACATTAATACTCACGTCTCACATCTCACATCTCACATCTACATTTTCTATTCCCCTAACGCATCAATAATCTTTTTAACTATTTCGTGTCTTACAATATCTGTTTTATCTAATTTAATTACAGCTATTTCTTTTATATGTGATATTTTATTTATCATTTCTGGTAATCCTGATTGTATTCTTTTTGGCAAATCTACTTGAGTTAGGTCGCCTGTTATAATAAATTTAGCATTTTTTCCCATACGGGTTAAAAACATTTTTAACTGACCAAAACTTGTATTTTGAGCTTCATCTAAAATGACAAAAGCATTATCTAAAGTGCGTCCTCGCATGTATGCTAAGGGTGCTATTTCTATAACTTTGTCATTAAAAAAGTCTTGTAATTTCTTACCTGGAATCATATCGTAAAGTGCATCGTAAAGCGGTTGAAGGTATGGGTCAAGTTTTTCTTTCATATCGCCGGGTAAGTAGCCTAATTGTTCACCAGCTTCAACAGCCGGACGGGTTAATATTATTCGCTTTACATTTTTTTCTTTCAATGCCTTTACTGCAAGGGCTATGGCTGTATAAGTTTTACCTGTACCGGCAGGCCCAATGGCAAAAACCATATCTTTTTTATACGATGCTTTTACAAGTTTTTCTTGATTTTTTGTACGTGCGGTTATTGCTTTTCCGTAGTTTCCGAAAAGAATTAAATTGTCATCTTCTGTTACAGTATTTGCCCTACCATCTGAAACAATTGCTTTTATTTGATTTATATCTAGATTATTATATTTTTTGTAGTATTTAATAATTTCGTTATAAGTTAGTTCAAATAGTTGTATGTCATTATCGTTACCAATAATTTTAAGTTCGTTTCCTCGAGCAATTAATTTAATTTTAGAAAAAGTTTTTGATAAGTAATCGAAGTGCGAATTTTTAGGTCCTAACAGAATTACCGGATCTATATCTATAGTAAGTATATTTTCTTTCATTAAAATATTAAATTTGCGATAAATGTAATAACTTTGCCTGAAAAGAACAAAGTAACTGTATTATAAATTAATGAGTTTAATAACAATTATATCTGATTGGGGTAATAATGACTTTTACTTGGGGGTTTTAAAGGGTGATTTAAAAACTAAAATATCAGGGGTTGAAATAGTTGATATTAAGCACGATATTGATTCGTTTAATATTTCACAAGCAGCTTTTGTTACCAAATTTAGTTATAAGTATTTTCCTAAAAATACTATTCATATTATTGCCGTAAAAAGTGAAGCTACATCAGAACGCAAGCATTTAATTATAAAAGATAATAACCAATATTTTATATGTGCAAATAATGGAATACCGGGTTTAATTTTTAAGGAAATGCCAGAGTTGGTTATTGAACTCGAAACTGTTGATATTCAAACAACATTTCCAGAACTTGCAATTTTTACCAAAGCTGCACAATTTATTGCTGATGGCGGTGATATTATTGAGTTAGGGGAAGAAGTGAAGCATATTTACAGGCAAATTGATTTATTTCCGGGAATTGGTGCCGATTATATTTCTGGAACTGTTATTTATAACGATTCGTATGGAAATGCTATAACTAATATTTCAAAAGAAATATTTGAACGTTATGGAAAAGGGCGTGATTTTGAAATAAATTTTGTGTCAACTAGGTACGTCATCAATAAAATTAGTGATAATTATTCTGCTGTTGATAATGGCGAAAAATTGGCAATTTTTAACTATATAGATTTACTTGAATTAGCACAAAATAATGGTAATGCGAAAAATATGTTGGGCTTAGAAAAGGGGGTTACCGTAAAAATTAGATTTAAATAACCCCCTTTTGTTTTATACATATTTTAGCAAAAATTAATTACGTTTGTTGCCCTCTGTTGTAGTTTCTGTAAATTCGTAATTTTCTATGTTTGATGATTTATATGCATATACTATTTGCTTATTTTGAATAAAATACCCATCGTATTTTCCTATATTTGGTACATCAATGGCATTTGTACCTCTTAGATTAAATGTTTCATTTTGAATTGTTACTGTTTGAGCACTTATTCTAAAAGTTGTTGTATCTCCATGATTTTCTAAATTACTGGCAAGGATACTATATGAATAACCAATATTAGGAGTAATTTGAATACTCATTGTTGTATTGCCTGAAGTCCAATTAACATGCATATTTCCTTTAGATAAACCTTCGTATTCTATTTGGTCTTCCCCAGAATAATATTTAGAATTGCTTGAATATAAATAATCGCCTGATGGGTTGTTGTCGTTAGTTGGTATTTCGTTATCAGAATAACTCTTTTGACACGAACTTAATAAGGCTGCTATAAACACTAAACTTAATAATACATACTTTTTCATTTTTTCTATTTTTTTAATTTATAAATTTATTTTTCTTACATCAGAATAAAATTTCCATCTAACAATAAATTGAAACACGCTATGATGTAAATTATAATCATTATTTGTTATAAAATCATTTATTCCATAAGAATATTGAAAACCAATTTTTGCATAAGCAGTATTAAATCCAAACCCAGCTACAATTCCGTAATCAATAGGGCTTGCATCATCAATAGGATTTCTTTTGTCATACCAGTTTTCATAATTATGAGAAGAAATTTTTGTTGAAAAATACCCACCACCATTTACGTACAATTTTTCCATTGGATAATAATTTAAAGTAAGAGGGAATTTAAAATAATCCATTCCGTAAGTAAAATATTTTTTGTTTTCAATTTTTCCAACTTCGTTATATAAATATGATTTTGTTATAAGATGTGCCCCCATATACGTATATACAAAGTCAAATTGAACCGATAATTTATTTGATAAATAATAATCAACTGTCATTCCTACGTCAAAAGTAAAACGAGGTGCACTTACCGACGTTTTAGACTCTAAATTACCAAAAGGTTGACTAGGGTATGTGCCTGAAATGTAGGTTAAATTAAAAGTATGCAATAGCCCAAATGTTATAGCATCTTTATAATCGTTTGTTTTTATGCCTTCTTGGGCAAATAAATTTGTATTCATCATAAAAATTAAAATGAATACAACGGAAATAATTTTTGTTTTCATCGTTTTATTTTTTTCTATCATAATATTTTGTTTAAATTATTCTTATTACACAAATAAATAGTGTTACCCCTATTATGTTTTTTATGTTTTTAAATATGATATAAATTATGTTATTTATTTAACTAATATTGAGTTTAATTATAAACAAATAAATATATTTGTAAATTAAAAACAATTATAATGAACAAAATAAATATGGTTGACCTACAAGGTCAATATCAAAAAATAAAGAGTGAGGTTGATGATGCAATCTTAAACGTATTGAATACCTCCGCTTATATTAATGGACCGGAAGTTCATAAATTTCAGAAATCGTTAGAAGATTATCTTGGAGTAAAGCACGTAATACCTTGTGCAAATGGTACCGATGCTCTTCAAATTGCAATGATGGCACTTGGTTTAAAACCCGGTGACGAGGTTATTACATCTAACTTTACATTTGTAGCAACCGTTGAAGTTATTGGTTTGCTTGGTTTAACACCTGTTTTGGTTGATGTTAATCCTGAAACTTTTAATATTGACCCAAAGGCAATATTAAAAGCAATTACACCAAAAACTAAGGCAATTGTGCCTGTTCATTTATTTGGACAGTCGGCTGAGATGGAAGAAATAATGGAAATTGCAAAAGAGCACAATTTATTTGTAATTGAAGATACTGCTCAAGCAACAGGTGCTGAATATAAGTTTGAAGATGGTACAATTAAAAAATGTGGAACAATAGGTAATGTTGGAGCGACATCGTTTTTTCCATCTAAAAACTTAGGTTGCTATGGCGATGGTGGAGCTATTTTTACTAATGATGATGAGTTGGCAAAAGAAATGCGTTCGGTTGTAAATCATGGAATGACAGTTCGTTATTATCACGACCACGTAGGAGTTAACTCACGTTTAGATTCTATACAGGCAGCAGTTTTAGATATTAAACTAAAGCATTTAAACGAATATAACGATGCTCGTAGAAAAGCCGCAGATTATTATGATAATGCTTTTGCTAATAATCCACATATAAAAACTCCTGTTCGTTACGAAAAGTCAAATCATATTTTTCATCAATACACATTAGTTTTAAATGATGTTGATAGAGAAGGTTTGCAAAATTTTGTTCAAGAGTTGGGAATTCCTGCTCCAATATATTATCCTGTACCTTTACATATGCAAAAGGCATATAAAGATGAAAGATACAAAGAAGGTGATTTCCCTATAACCGAAGCTCTTTGTAATTCGGTAATTTCGTTACCAATGCATACCGAGTTAGACCAAGAACAACTGAAATTTATTACAGATAAAGTATTAGAATTTATAAATAAATAATATATATGGACTTTTTTGCTCACGAGACAGCAGTAATCGACGATAATTGTAAAATCGGAAAAGGTACAAAAATTTGGCATTTTTCTCATATTATGTCTAATTGTACACTTGGCGAGAATTGTAATATAGGTCAAAATGTAGTAGTTTCTCCTGATGTGGTGCTAGGTAAAAATGTTAAGGTGCAAAATAACGTATCTATTTATACAGGTGTTATTTGCGAAGACGATGTTTTTTTAGGTCCATCAATGGTTTTTACAAATGTAATAAATCCTAGAAGTGGAGTTAACCGAAGAGGCGAGTATTCTAAAACAATTGTAAAAAAAGGTGTTTCGATAGGAGCTAATGCAACTATTGTGTGTGGACACGATATTGGAGAATATGCTTTTATTGGTGCCGGTGCAGTTGTTACAAAAACAGTTAAACCTTATGCTTTAGTTGTGGGTAACCCAGCAAAACAAGTTGGTTGGATGAGTGAATATGGTCATCGTTTAAATTTTGATGATAATGGAATTGCAATTTGTCCTGAAAGTAAAGAGAAATACAAATTAGAAAACGATAACGTGAAAAAATTATAAAGCAATGATTGATAAATTAAAAAATAAAGAAACAAAATTAGCTGTAATTGGTTTAGGATATGTAGGTTTGCCAATTGCATTAGAGTTTGCAAATGATATGAGTGTAGTTGGGTTTGACATAAAACCTGATAGAGTAGAAATGATGAAAAATGGGATAGACCCAAGTAATGAACTTCCAAAAGAGGCTTTTGAGAATAAAGATATTCTTTTTACTCATAAGTTGGAAGATTTAAAAGATGTTACATTTTTTATTGTTGCAGTACCAACACCTATTGACGAAAATAATAATCCTGATTTAACACCGGTAATAAAGGCATCAGAAACTGTTGGAAAGGTTTTAAAGAAAGGTAATTATGTTGTTTATGAAAGTACAGTTTATCCGGGAGCAACCGAAGAAGATTGTGTTCCTGTTTTAGAGAAAATGTCAGGTTTAAAATATATCGAAGATTTTAAAGTTGGTTTTTCACCTGAAAGAATTAATCCGGGTGATGAAATACATACACTTACAAAAATTGTAAAAGTTACTTCGGGTTGTGATGCTGAAAGTGCTGAAAATATTGCTCAAATATATGAGACAATAATAACAGCAGGTGTTCATCGTGCAAGCTCAATAAAAGTAGCCGAAGCATCAAAAATTATTGAAAACACTCAGCGTGATGTAAATATTGCATTAATGAATGAGTTGTCAATTATTTTTGGTAAAATGGGAATTAATACTTTTGAAGTGTTGGAAGCTGCCGGAACAAAATGGAATTTTTTAAAGTTTTTCCCTGGTTTAGTTGGCGGACACTGTATTGGTGTTGACCCTTATTATCTGTCACATAAAGCTAAGCAATTTGGTTATCACCCACAAATTATTGATGGTGGTCGTTTTGTAAACGATAGTATGGGGGGTATCTTGCAAAATTAACTGTAAAACGAATTATCTCTAAAGACAAAAATATTAAAGGTGCTAAAGTGCTTGTAATGGGCTTTACTTTTAAAGAAGATGTTACTGATATTAGAAATACAAAAGTTGTTGATGTTATTAAAGAATTAGAATCTTACGGTGTAAATGTTGATATTGTTGACTGTTATGCTGATATAGATGAAGTAAAACAGGAGTATGATATTGATATGCAGAAAAAAGCAGGTAATTCGTATGATGCTATTATAGTGGCTGTTAATCATCAAAATTATCTTAATTTAGATGAAGATTATTTTAAATCTATTAGTAGTGAAAATGGTATTCTTGTTGATGTAAAAGGAATTTACAGAGGCAAAATTAAAGATATGGATTATTTTAGCTTGTAAAACTAAATTTTAAATATATAATGAATCTTTTCGCCACATGCGAACAAGCTGTCATTATGGAAAACAATATTTAAAATGCCACATAAGAGGCTGAGAATATAAGCTAAACAGATTAAAAACTATCTGAAATTTTATTCAGATAGTTTTTTTTATTACTTTTATTGAATAGAAATACAGTAGAGTGAAGATCGACGAAATAAGAAATAAATTACAAGAATATAAGCGTGATGGCAAAAAGATTTTTGCTACATCATCGTTTCAAACTCATAGTATTGCATTGCTGCATATTATTAGCACAATAGATAAAACTATACCAATTTATTTTATAAATACAGGTTTCTTATTTGCAGAAACTGTTGCTTATAAAGATGAAATAGCAAAATTATTAGGTTTGAAAGTTATAGATACAGTACCATTAATTCCTAAAAATTTGCAGAAAGATTTAGCTGGTAATTTGTTTTTTACATCAGACCCTGATTATTGTTGTTACCTGAATAAGATACAGCCTCTAGACCCTGTTTTAGCAGAAAATGATGTTTGGATAAATGGAGTTAGAGCCGACCAAACAGAGGTGCGAAGTAAAATGAAAATTGAAGAAGATTCTAAATATGGAGTAATTCGTTTTCACCCAATGTTAGATTGGAGTAAGCAAGAAATTTTCAGATATTTAAAAGAACATAATTTACCTCGTCATCCGCTTGACGATAAGGGGTATATGAGTATTGGGTGTGAGCCTTGTACTCGTAAAATTGACATAAATGGTGATGAACGTGCGGCACGTTGGTTCGGCTTAAATAAGACAGAGTGTGGTTTAAATACCGATTTAGTAAAGAAATAATTAATTGAATGGTTGAAGTGTTGAATGGTTAAAGTGTTAAAGTGTTAAAGTGTTGAATGGTTGAAGTGTAAACCATAGAACCATAGAACCATAGAACAGTATAACCATAGAGCCATAGAATAATAGAACAATAGAATATATGAAAGTATTAATTACAGGTGGAGCAGGATATTTAGGATCAGAATTAGTAATAAAATTAAATCAATGTCCTGAAGTTTCAGAAATAATTGTTTATGATAATTTATGGAAAAATAACTACAACCTATTTTTACATTCTAAAATAAAAAAAGGAAAAGTTAAATTTGTAAAAGGCGAATTATTAGATAGTAGGAAGTTAGAAAAAGTATTACAAGGTGTTGATGTAGTGTATCATTTAGCAGCACGTGTAGCTGCTAGGTTAGTTAATGCAAGCCATCATTTATACGAGCAAATAAATAACTGGGGAACTGCCGAGCTTGTTTATGCCATAGAAAAAAGTAATGTTAAGAAATTTATCTATGCAAGTAGTATTGCTGTTTATGGCGATAGTACAGAGCAGATGGATATAAATACAATTCCTAATCCTAAAACTTATTATGGCTCATCAAAACTAAGAGGGGAGGAGCATGTAAATAGGCTTATGTCTAAAATTGATACTTACACCTTGCGAATAGGAAATGTGTATGGTTACGGTACAAGTATGCGTTTTGATACTGTTGTAAATAAATTTATGTTTGATGCTGAATTTAAAGGTAGAATAAAAATTTTAGGTGATGGTAATCAAAAACGTGCATTTATTAATATTGACCGAATTACAAGCATTTTATCTGACTTAAAAGCAACTGATTTAAAATCAGGTGTATATAATGCTGTTGAGTACAATATGTCGGTAAACGATTTAGTTGAAATAGTTAAAAATATGATACCTGAAACAGAAATGTTATTTGTAAATCAGCATCTTAAACTTAGAAATATTGATGTAAAACCTGATAATAGAATTATTGATGTGTCTGCTATTAGCGATGAGGCTTTTAATGAGCAATTATTAGAGTTTAAAAACGCTTTAGAGAACTCAACTAAGATATGAATTTGAGCGTGTTTTATAAACACGCTCAAATTTTTTATGCTAATTTTTCAATTTCTAAAATAACAAAGTCCATAAGTTCTTTAATATAGCTTTCGCTAAAATTAAACTCTATACCTGCTGTTTTATATATTTCAGGAATTGTAACAGAATACCCTAATTTTAAAGCATCTTCGTATTGTTGTAATGCTTTTTCCGGGTTTTGTTTATAGTTACGCCAAATTGCAATAGCTCCAAGTTGTGAAATGGCATATTCAATATAATAAAAAGGCACTTCAAAAATATGTAATTGTTTTTGCCATGCATTAGCTTTGTATTTTTCGTAGCTATTCCAATCAATAATTGAGCTATTAAATTGTTCAAATATTTTTGTCCATTCAGTTTCACGTTCTTGGTTTGTGTGATTTGGATTTAGGTATAACCAATGTTGAAATTTATCAACGGTTGCAACCCAAGGTAACACACTAATAACACCTGACAATTGACTTAGCTTTGCACGTTTAAGTTCTTCTTCAGATTTAAAAAATACATTCCAATAATCCATAGAAATTAGCTCCATTGACATTGATGCAAGTTCTGCCACTTCTGAAGGTAAGTTTTTGAAATCTACAAGTTTAATCTTACTGCTTAAAAACGAGTGGATTGCATGTCCGCCTTCGTGCATCATTGTTTCTAAGTCACGTAAGTTTCCTGTTGCATTTGTGAAAATAAATGGTACATTACTTTCGTAAAGAGGATAGTTAAATCCTCCCGGAGCTTTGCCTTCACGTGCGTCTAAATCAAGATAGCCAAGTTCTTTCATTGTGTAGATAAAATCGCCATATATTGGTTTTAATTTAGAGAAAACTTCAATAGATTTGTCGGCAAGTTCATTAGCCTTATTAAATGGTTTTAGAGGAAGTTTTAAATCAATATCTACTTCTAAATCGTATGGTTTTAACTTATCGTAACCAAGTTTATTTTTTCGTTTTTTATGTAACTCATCAATTATTGGAGTAACAGTTTTTTGTATAGTATCTTGAAATTTTATTACATCGTTAACCGAATAATCGAAACGGTCTAATGCTCTGTGCATATAGTCGCGATAGTTATTAAAGCCAGCGTTTTTGGCTACTTTATTTCGCTTTTCTATTAATTTTGATAATAAATTATTTAAAGCTTCTTTGTCTTTAAAACGCCTTTCGTTTATTAATGTATAAACCTCTTTTCGTACATTACGGTTGGTATTTTTTAAAAAATTAGCAGCTTTATGTAAAGTTAATGTTTCGCCTTTATATTCTATTGTCATTTTAGCAGCAATGGCACCATATTCCTGTTCTTCTTTTTGTAATTCGGCAAATAACGGAACGTTTTCTTCTCTAAAAAGTTCTATTTTGTTTTTTAATCCTCGTTTTAAAATCAAAAAAGAATCGTCTAGCTTATCGAAAAACTCAGAATTAGCAAGTTTTTTATCAAGTATATTTGATTTTTTCGATATTTCAGGTTCTATTTTACTTACAAAATACTCAAAACTATTAGAATATTCTTTGTTAGTTGTGTCGCAGGTAGATTTAATATATCTCCATGCCATTTCTTCTTCTAAAATAGAATCTAGTTCACTACGGTTTTCTAACCATATTTCTAATTCCTTCTTGTTTGATAGTTTTCGTTGCTCTAAATCTAAAAAAAATGGAGCTAAGTCGCTCCATTCTTTAATTTCTAAATTTTCAGGAATAAACTTCCTTTTCAATCTTGAATTTATAATATTCATTATAAAATATTTTATGTAAAATTATTAGACTTCTTTGTTGTTTTTATCTTTGTCCTCTTCTTTATTCATATCTTTAATAGTGTTCTCTGTTATTATATCGTTACTTACAAGTAAATTGTACCAATTTATAACTTTCTTAATATCAGAAGTGTAAACCCTGTCTTGGTCGTAATTAGGCAATGCTTTTGCAAAAAAGTTTTTTAAATCTTTATTTGGCGATTTATGACTTATTGCTTCTTTACCCTCAGTTACTTCGTATATATTTTTAAAAACTTCTTTTAAAACAACTTCTTCGTCTTCAGTGTATATTGCAATATCTTCTAAAGAGCTTATTTTGTGAGTAGAAAAAGCAGGCATACGTTTTTTTGTTTCAAGCTGTTCTACTATAATACCATTTTTTGTTTGCGATACCATTTTATATAATCCAGGGTATCCTGAAATAGATAATATTCCTTTTAACATATATTTTTATTATTAATGTTTGTGCAAAGATTGTAAGCTAAATTAAATTTTGCAATAAAATTTTGTTTTAATTTTAAATTATTTATCACAAATAAATAATTACTCTTAACTATCAGTATCTTACGATAGTAATTGTTTTACTATATTAGAAATAACTTTGCCATCTGCTTTTCCTGCAAGTTTTTTAGACGTTATTCCCATAACTTTACCCATATCTTTCATTGAAGATGCATTAGTTTGTTCTATCACAGCTTTAACTTCTGTAGTTATTTCATCTTCTGTAAGTTGCTTTGGAAGATAAACAGAAATTATTTTAGCTTCAGCCTCTTCTTTCTCTGCTAATTCAGGTCTATTGTTTTGTTTGTAAACTTCGGCTGTATCTAAACGTTGTTTTACAAGTTTTTGAACAATTATTATTTCTCTTTCTTCTGTTAATTCAGAATTAGCTTTTTCGGTTTTTGCAACCATAAATGCTGCTTTTATAGAACGTAACGCTTCAAGTTTTTCTTTTTCTTTTGCAAGCATTGCATTTTTAATATCTGTGTTTATTGTTTCGAAAAGTCCCATATATTTATGTTTATTAAATGTTTATTTAAAAGTTTGGTTTTAATACATATTTTGAATAGAATTCGTTTATTATTTTAACAGCTTCATCAGGGGTATCTACAAGGTGAAATATATTTATATCTTTAGGTGAAATAGTACCCTCATCTATCATTGTTTTTTTTATCCATTCAATTAAACCTCCCCAATAGTCTTTTCCTACCATAACAATAGGGAAGGGTGCTATTTTTTGTGTTTGTATAAGAGTTATAGCCTCAAACATTTCGTCGAAAGTTCCAAAGCCACCGGGCATTACAACAAATCCTTGTGAGTACTTCATAAACATTACTTTGCGAACGAAAAAGTAATCAAAATCTATCGACTTGTCTGTATCTATATATGGATTAGAGTGTTGCTCAAATTCTAACTCAATATTTAAACCGGCTGAAGTGCCACCAGCTTCAAAAGCTCCTTTATTTCCTGCCTCCATAATTCCGGGACCTCCACCTGTAATTATTCCGTAACCTTTTTTTGTGAGTTTACCGGCTATTTCTGTAGCCATTTTATAATATTTACTTCCAGGTTTAGTTCGTGCTGAGCCAAAAATAGAAACGCAAGGTCCAATTTTTTCTAAGTGTTCGAAACCTTGAACAAACTCAGCCATTATTTTAAATATTTTCCACGATGATGAACGTTCTGTAGCTGATAGCGATGTTTTTTCAAATGCTAATTTTATTAATTCTTCTTTATTTTCTGCCATAATTTTTGTTGTTATCTCCTATAAAAGGATTTTTTTTTATAAAAGTAAAGGTAAAAAAAAAGCTCTGAAAAACAGAGCCTTTTAATTATCTTTAAGAAAATATTTTATTTTTTCTTTTTTGCTTTAGCTTTTTCTTGTTTTTTAATAGTGTCGTAAGTTATTGGTGTAGCAATAAACAACGATGAGTATGTACCAACTACAATACCAATAAGTAATGCAAATGTAAATCCTCTAATAACTTCACCACCAAAAATAAATATTGCTAATAACACAACAAATGTACTTAACGATGTATTAATAGTACGACTAATTGTACTATTTAAGGCTGAGTTATAAACTTCTATTCTTTCTTTTTTAGGATGTAAACCAATGTACTCACGAATACGGTCAAATACAACCACTGTGTCGTTAATTGAATAACCAACAACAGTAAGAATAGCTGCAATAAATGCTTGGTCAACCTCCATAGAGAATGGCATAATTGATTTGAATAAAGAGAATATACCAAGAACGATTAAAACATCGTGCATTAATGCTGCTAAAGCTCCTAAACCATATTGCCAGTTTTTAAATCTAACTAATATGTATAAGAAAATTACAAGTAATGAGAATAATATTGCCCAAACTGCAGCAACTTTAATATCATCAGCAATAGTTGGTCCTACTTTCTGAGAGCTCATTCGGTAATCGTGAATAAACTTATCGAAATCAACACCTTCGCCTAAAAATGGTTGTAAGCCCTTATAAAGAGCTGCTTCAACCAAATCATCAGCATTTTCTTCTTCACTATCGATAAGGTATTTAGTAGAAATACGTAATTGTTTAGCTTCTCCAAAAACTTTTACTTCCGGAGTATTGTTTTCGAAAGGTGCTTTTAAACTTTCTTGTACAGCTTGCACATCTTGAGTTTCATCAAAACGAACAACGTAAACACGTCCTCCTTTAAAGTCGATTCCTAAATCTAAACCTTGTGTAAATAATGAACCAAGTCCTATAATTATTACTACACCGGATATAATATACCAAGTTTTACGTTTTTCAAGAAATTTAATATGCATATTTTGGAAAGCATGCTCAGTCATTTTATTACTGAAAGAAATAACTCTGTTCTTAGCTGTCCATGCCATAAAAATTAAACGAGTTATAAATATTGCGGCAAATAACGATGTTAAAATACCAATAACAAGTGTTGTAGCAAAACCTTTAATTGGACCTGTACCAAATACATAAAGTATAATACCGGTTAATAAGGTAGTTACGTTGGCATCAATAATAGCAGAATAAGCATTTTTGTAACCATCATTAATAGCTAATTTTAAACCTTTGCCTGCACGTAATTCTTCTTTAATACGTTCGTAAATTAGTACGTTGGCATCAACCGACATACCAATTGTAAGGACAATACCGGCGATACCTGGTAATGTAAGTACTGCACCCATTGATGCAAGAACACCAAACATAAAAAATACGTTTGCAAGTAACGCTAAATCGGCTACAATACCTGCTTTAGCATAGTAGAATACCATAAATAATAATACTACAATAAACGCAATAATAAACGACATTAAACCTGCCTGAATAGCTTCTTTACCAAGTGATGGGCCAACAATAGCTTCTTCAATTATTTTTGCAGGAGCAGGTAGTTTACCCGATTTTAATACGTTGGCCAAATCTTGTGCTTCTGTAAGAGTGAAGTTTCCTGTAATAGACGAACGACCATTTGCGATTTCAGATTGTACATTAGGGAATGAGTAAACATAACCATCAAGAACAATTGCTACAGGATGTCCAATGTTTTGTTTTGTTAATCTTTTCCAAACAGAAGCTCCTTCGCCATTCATTTGCATAGAAACTTCGGCTGTAGCTTGGTTTTGACCATAATCAACTCTTGCATCAGTAATAACATCACCTTCTAATGAAGCTCTACCATCGCGACCTGCTTTTAATGCAATTAGTTGGAGGAAACCTTTTGTATTTCCTTTTTCGCCAAGTTGAATTGGATTTACCGACCAAGCAAATCTCATTTTTCTAGGGAAAATTGATTTTATTTGCCCCATTTTTAAATACTTCATTACTTGTGCAGTATCTTTTGGTAATGCTAAACCTGAAACAGCTCCTTTTACAGGGTTGTTTTGGTTATCTATATATGGCATTAAAACGCTCCATAGAGCAGCGTTTTTACTGTTGTCAACAGTAGTGTCGTTTTTAGTATCAATATCTTTATTTTCTAATTCCGATAATAAAGAATTGTCTTCTTTTGCAGTGTCAGCAAGAGTAGTATTGTTTGTATCGATAGTTTCTGCTGTATTATCAGCTAAAACCTCTAAACTTGTGTCTTTTATTTCTGTTGTTTCTTCTTCAACAGTTTTTTCAGCATTAACTATTTCGCTTAATCGGTTATTTGCTTCAATTAAATAGTAGAAAACACCTTTTTCTTGGTCATCACCTACGTTATCGTAAACAGCCCAAAAAGAAAGTTCTGCTGTACCTTGTAAAAGTTTACGTACTCGTTCAGGGTCTTTAATACCGGGTAATTCAACTAAAACTCTACCGTTCTCAAGTGCTTGAATATTTGGTTGCGATACGCCAAATCGGTCAATACGAGTTCTGATTACGTTAAATGAATTTTTAATAGCATCATCAGCTTCTTGTCTTATAATTTTAAGTACCTCTTCGTTTGTTGAGTTGTAATTAATTTTATCTTTAAGATCAAGAGTAGCAAAAATTGATGCTAATTTACCATTTGGTGCAACTTCGTTAAAGGCTTGACCAAAAAGTGTTACAAAATCGTCTTGACTGTTTTTTTGAAGTTCTTTTGCTCTTTTAATTGCTGCAATAAATGTTTTGTCTTTGCTATGGTCAGCAAGCGATTTAATAACATCTACTACCGAAACTTCAAGGGTTACGTTCATACCTCCTTTTAGGTCAAGACCAAGATTGATTTCTCTTTCTTGTACTTCACTAAAAGTGTAGTTCTTAATACCGAAGTTGAAAACTCCTACATTAGACATTGAATCTAAGTATGCACGCTCTTTCTTCACATCACCGTTAGCGTATTCTTTTGCATCATCTTTAATGTTGTTAGCAACATAAGTAAAAGATAATTGGTATAAACTTACCAAGGCAAAAACTATTGCAAACAGTGTTATAGCTCCTTTGTTCTGCATTTTTTAATTAAATTTTCTGTTTATATATCTGTTTTTTATTCAAGTTGGCAAATATATTCATTTTTTTGTTAAATAATGATATATATTCGTATTTATTTATAGCTCAGATTGTAGGTTTTAAAATGTAGTTAAATTATTTATCACATTAATTCATTAAACGTTTATACATAAATGTTTACATTAAAATTAAATAGATGCTAAATCTATTTAGATTGTTTATATCTCAATTTAACACTATTTAATTGTGATAAAAATAATCCTAAAATAACAACTGCAATTCCAATATATTTTATTATTGAAAGGCGTTCATTTAAAAGGAAAAATGCAATTATTGCAGTAAAAATAGGAATAAGGTTGCTGAAAAAACCTGCCTTTGATACTCCAATTTTTCTAATACCATAAGCAAATAAAATAAATGCTATTGATGATGCAAAAATACCAAGTTCGATAATTGCAGTTATTGATTCAAAATTATGTTTGATGTTTAAAAAACTATTAAAATCGAAAATTAAAAATAGAGGTAAAAAGCCTAAAATTGCGAAACTGCTTTGAAAAAGTACTATTATTACGGGGTTATAACGGTCAGTAATGTTTTTTACTACTAAGCTGTATCCTGTTGCGGCAAAAACAGCTAGCATCATTAATAAAATACCGGATAATGATGCATCTAACGAAAAGCTTTTATTTAAAATAATAATAAGTACACCAATAAATGAAACTATACTACCTATTATATTTATAAAACTTAGTTTTTCGCGAAATAATATAAAGGCAAAAATTGGAACAAATATAGGTATTGTTGAAATTATTACTGATGCTGTAGTTGCCGATACTCGTTGCAACCCAAATGTTTCGCCTAAAAAATAAAGGAAAGGTTCGAATAAAGCAAGTAATATAAATAGTTTGATATCTTTTCTGAGTATGTTGATTTTAATTCTAGATATTTTAGCAAAAATAAATATAGCTGTAGATGATACTATAAGCCTAAATAATACAATTGAAATAGGAGAATATGTTTCAAGAGCAACTTTTGCCCAAACAAAAGAAAATCCCCAAAAAATCATTGAAATAATTAATGCTATATATACTTTTCCGTTTTTCATTAGTGTGCAAATATAATTTTAATTATGATTTATAATTATGAAATACAAATTAATTATCTTTGTTGCGAATAAAAATATGATATAATGAAACTAAATTTTAAATTACTTAAAAAAATAAGTGAAATTCCGGGAACATCAGGTTTTGAAAAAGAAATTAGAAATCTAATATTATCAGAAATAAAAGGATATGTAGATAATGTTACTATCGATAATATGGGGAATGTTATAGCAGAGATATCCGGTAAAAAAGATAAAAAAGTGATGGTTGCTGCCCATATGGATGAAATTGGTTTTATTGTAAATTATATTGATGATAATGGTTTTGTGAGGTTTTTACCTCTTGGAGGCTTTGACCCAAAGACACTTACATCTCAACGTGTTATTATTCATGGAAAAAAGGATTTAGTGGGGGTAATGGGCTCAAAACCAATTCATATAATGAAACCCGACGAACGTAAAAAAAACGTAGAAATTAGCGATTTTTTTATTGACTTAGGAATGAGCAAAAAGGAAGTTGAAAAATATATTGAAATTGGAAACTCAATAACACGAGAAAGAGAGTTAATTGAAATGGGCGAATGTGTTAATGGTAAATCGCTTGATAATAGAATTGCAGTTTACATTCTAATTGAAACAATAAAGAACTTAAAAGGCAAAAACTTAGCTTACAATTTTTATGCAACTTTTACTGTGCAAGAAGAGGTTGGGATACGCGGAGCTCAAGTTGCTTCGTTGGCAATTAATCCTGATTTCGGTTTCGGCTTAGATACAACAATTGCTTATGATGTACCGGGTTCAGTTCCTCACGAGGCGGTTACTTCGCTTGGCGAAGGTGTAGCAATAAAAATATGGATAGCTCTGCTATTGCAGATTATCGTATGGTCGATTTTATGAAGAAAACTGCCAAAAAGTATAAAATTAAATGGCAACCTGAGTTGTTACCTGCCGGAGGAACAGATACAGCTAATGTGCAACGTATGAATAGTGGTGGAGCAATAACCGGTGCTGTTTCCATACCAACAAGGCATATACATTCGGTAATTGAAACTATTAATAAAAAGGATATTGTTGAAAGCATTAAACTTTTAGAAGCTTGTTTGCTTGATTTAGATACTTATAATTGGGAGTTTTAACCGAAATTATTTATGTAATTAATAATTTTGCACATATTAAAAACCTTCGCTAAATCCAAAGAATATTGCTTGATGGTTGCGTCCGTTTAATTGATCGTAACCAAAAGCAACATCTAACCTAATGTTAATACGATGTACAGGGTCAACGGTTACTCTTATACCTCCGCCATAAGAATAAAGCAGTCTTCTTTCTTTAAATGTGTTTTCTAATGATGAGTAATTAGTACCTACAGTTCCCATACCAAAAAATGTTGCTCCACTAATTAACCAAAAAAGATGTCTTCTTAACTCAGCTTGAGTGTCAATAAGAACTTTGTCTCTTATTTGTCCGTAATAAAAACCTCTCATTCTGTACGAACCGCCTAGTTGGGCATGATTATATAAAGGCACATCACCAAAAATACTTTCGTTGTATAATTGATAACCAATGATAGTATTTTTAATTTTCCTGAAAGTCCTGAAATCGACTATATATTTATTGTATGAATAATCAGAACCTATAGCATTTGAATAAAAAATAGCTTCTAAATTTAAATAGCTACCTGAATAAGTTGTAAATTGGTTGTCACGAGAATCGAATTGAGTAATAATACCAATCCCCGAATTAATACCTCCAGCTTTACCATAGAAATTAAGAGTGTCAAATAAACCGTCTTTAACATAATCAATTTTAAAATAGTTATCGTAATTATAACTTGCTCCAAGATAAAATTTTGGTTTTATTTGTCTTAAATATTTTATAGGAATTGTAATGTAATGAGGAGATACTAACTCTGAAAAGTCATCGTTATTTGATGTGCCATTACTTATGTACCAAACATGCGGATAGATTTCAAAATCAAGGCTTCCTGATAATATATTTTTGTTTTTTCCAAAATAAGTTGTGTTTGAAAGTATAGTGTAAAATTGTCCATATAGCGATATTGCAGCTGTAGCACTTGCTGATGATGCTCGAGAAATAGTATCGTTTTTATTTAAATCATAACCTCTAAAAATTGCTAAACCAAAAACTAAACTTGTTTCGCTTGAGTAAGTAATAATAGGAGCGGGAGCTACTTGCATAATTTTGTAAACTTTATCGTTTACTTTTATAAATTTGCTTTTTAGAGAATCTCTTTTTGCTTTTGAAATAAGTTGTGCGTTTACATTTATTACATTTAAAAGTATAATAAATATAATTAGTTGTTGTATTGGTTTCATGTTAAATGTTTAAATAAAATAATAATTCATCTAATCTGTCATTATAAAATTCATCAGATTTATTATTATTCGAAAAAACTGCTTCAATGTTGTAATTATATCTTTCAAAACTTTTTACTATTGGTAAAATTTCATCTGTATTAAATTTTATAGTAATATTTAATTTCTGATTTTTTATATTTGTAGCAGTGTGTAAGCTAACAATCTTTATATTTTCTGATTCAACAATATTTGCAATTTCTGTTAGGGAGTAGTCGCTTTGAGCTGTTTCTAAAATCAAAACACTACCAATTGCTTCAATTGCGGTTATTTTTTTTACCGCAATTAATAAATCTTGCAGAACAACATATCCAGAATATTTATTATTAATATTTAGTACCGGTAATAAAGATAATTTATTATCCGAAATGGTATTTATTGCATCGTAAATATGTTGATTTTCAATAACTGAAATGTCTTTAATAATTAATTTATTATTAATAATAGGCTTATTATTATCTATATCTAATAAATCTGTTTCCGAAATTAAGCCTAAATAATCATTATTTAACACAATAGGTAAATGTGTTATTTTAAATGCTTCCATCCAGTTAAGTGCCTTGCTAACAGTGTCAGAAGGTTTTAAAGAAGGAATAGTTTCCGATATTATTTCTTTTACAATCATTAATTAACAAAAATAAATTAATTTTGTATAATATTACAAATAAAAAATAAGATGACAAAATTAAGTGTAAATATCAATAAAATAGCAACTTTAAGAAATGCACGTGGCGGCGATTTGCCAAATGTATTGCAAGTAGCTAAAGATTGTGTTAAGTTTGGTGCTGATGGTATAACAGTTCATCCTCGCCCTGATGCACGACATATAACTTTTAAAGATGTTAGAGATATTAAACAAGCTATTGATGTTGAGTTTAATATTGAAGGATATCCTTCAAAAGAATTTTTAGCATTAGTTAAAGAGGTGAAGCCTGCACAAGTTACACTTGTACCGGACCCTCCCGACGTGTTAACATCTAATGCCGGCTGGGATACTCGTAAAAATGCTGCGTTTTTAACAGATATTGTAGCTATGTTAAAAGAAAATGGTATTCGCCCATCTATTTTTGTTGATACTGATATTGAAAATATTTATGGAGCTTTAGAGGTTGGAACACAACGTGTAGAGTTATATACCGAATCGTTTGCCGCCGATTTTGTTAAGGATAAGAAAAAAGCGATAGAAGCTTTTAAACGTGCCGCTTGTGTTGCTTACGAAATAGGGTTAGAACTTAATGCAGGTCACGATTTAAACCTCGAAAATTTACAATTTTTTAATCGTGAAATTTCGGTATTAATGGAAGTTTCTATTGGACATGCTTTAATATCTGATGCTTTGTATTATGGTTTAGAAAATACAATACAAATGTATAAACGATTATTACAATAAGATAAATAAATTATGGTATTAAAATATAAATACCTTAATATCTTATAATATTCTGATAATCTGTTGTATAGCATTGAGTAAGCTATTGTGTATTAATTTGGAATACCGTACCTTTAACACTTTATATATATAGATGATTATATCTTAATTTAATAAATATTAATTTGTATGGAAACTATTGATGGATTAGCCTGTGTAAGGAGAGTTGAAAAAGTTGGCAATTATGTTAGCCCTGAAAATTTAAGAGAATTTGTGTTAGAATCTAACCCCGGCGTTTCTTATTATTGTAAAATAGATTCTCCTCTTGCAAAAACTAAGGATAATATTTATTTATTAATAAAACCTTTTAAAAATTGTAATCAAGATAAAATTTTACATTTAAGCGAAAATATAAAAAAATGTATGAATCTTGAGTTTGCTGTTTATCCGGGGCAAATAAAAGTGCAAAATGTATTACAAGCATGTTTAAAACTTAATGTAGAAAATAAAAGTAATATACCTGATATTATTAAAGCTTTTGAAAATGAAGGTACAGAATTTTTAAAGGTGAAAAAAATTGACCCATATATTACTTTAGTAAATACAAAAGAGTGTATTTCAATTAAAGAAGTTGATAAATTTGTTTTTCAAGACAGAGGTAACTCTGATATACATTATCTTGAAATTCCATATCAGTTAGAATGGGCAGAATTTAAGGAAATAGAAACTCATATTAGAAATACTTTTGGCTATAAAGAATTTGATACATCTTTAATATCAATATTTACAGGTAATCAGTTTAGAGAGTTTATAAGGATTTATGTTAATGGTGGTTGTACTTGCGAAAGTTTCCACGAATTAAGAAATAAATTCAGTGAAAAAATGAGAATGCAATAATAATTTATATATATTAATCGAAAAGCTGTTATTAATCTTAATAACGGCTTTTTTATTGCTCTTTAAAGGTGTATGAAATTGTTCCAGTTTGCTTATTAGGAGCATTAATATTTTTATCGAATATAGAATTTTTTGCCGATGATAAGGCCGCATTATTTAAACAATCGGAGCCATTAGCTGAACTACTTATAATTTCGGCTTTAGTAACTTTACCTAATTTGTTTACCACAATTTTAACTACAACCTTACCATAACCTTCACATTTATATGTTGGTATAATTAATTTTCTGTCATGACGGTCTTTTAAATTGTATTTAATATATGTTGCTCCTTGATAATTAGACTCTTTCTTCTCTTTTTTAACTTCATTTTTAACTTCATCATTTTTAAAATCTTCAACATCGTATTCATAATCTTTGTTTATATATTCATCGTATTCTTCTTCAGATAAAGCATTCTTTATAAGTTCATTTTTATAATCGTCAGATTGTTCTTCCATATTATAATAATCGTAAGGATTACTTGTGGGCTTGTCTTTTAGAGCCTCATTTACAGCAACATTTAATTTATTATCATCAATACTATTATCTTTGTTAACATCTGTTAGTATAGGTAACTCTAGTTGTTCTAAATCTTCAAAATCAACTAAAAAACCATCGTATTCTTCAGGAATTGGAGTTTTTATAGACGAAGCTATTAAAAATGAAAATATAACCAAATATATCAGTAAAGAAATAAATATACTTTTTTTATGCTTATCTAATATTGATATAATTTTTGCCATACTTTATTTGTACACAAAAATAATACAAAAAAGTTTTATAATTTAAGATTGTGTTATTATTCAATATTTAAATATTTTAAAACTACATTTAATAGGTTGTTAGCTCTTATTGGTTTTGTTAAAAACGAATTGCAATTTAACGATTCTATTTTTTCTTTTACACTACGCATTGCATAGGCAGTTATAGCTACAATAGGTGTGTTAGGCGATATTTTTTTTATTGCCTCAGTTGCTTCATATCCGTTCATTACAGGCATTTCTATATCCATAATAACTAGGTCGATATTTTTTTCTCTTTCAAAAATTTCTACACCTTGTTTACCATCTTGTGCCCAAAAAATAATTGCACCCGTAGTGCTAATTACCTCTTTGTAATATATATAACTTGTATGGTCGTTTTCTACTATTAATATTTTGTTTTTATGTGCCAATGTTGTTTTATTTTTAGCTAAAATACAACTATTTTTATTAAAAAAGTAATTTTAATAAAAATTAAGCATATTCAATTTAAATTGATAAAAAATATTGCTAATATTACATAAATTAAAGAATAATAAAAATGTTTAAAAAAGAAGTATATATAAAGCGTCGCGAACAACTTAAAAATAAGATTAAAAGCGGTATAATTTTAATAACAGGAAATGTTGACTCTTCAATGAGTTATCCGGCAAATACATTTCATTTTAGGCAAGATAGCTCATTTTTATATTTGTTTGGGTTGAATATTCAAAACTTAGCTGGAGTTATTGATATTGATAATAATAAAGAATATATTTTTGGTAACGATGTTGATATTGAAGATATTATTTGGATGGGACCTCAAGTTTCATTAAAAGAAAAGGCTGATGAAGTTGGAGTTGAAAATACCGAAAAATTCAATAATATTTTCGATTTCATAAAAAATGCTCAATCAAAAGGTCAAGAAATTCATTTTTTACCACCTTATCGCTCTTACAATAAAATGTTATTATCTGAAATTACAGGATTTAATTATAACAATGTTAGCACAAAAGCCTCTGAAAAGCTTATAAAAGCAATGGTTAGCTTGCGTGAGATTAAAGATAAGTACGAAGTTGAAGAATTGGTAAAAGCAGCATCAATAGGTTACGAAATGCACACAACAGCAATGAAAATGGCACGAGAAGGTGTTATTGAGCAACAAATTGCAGGTACTATTGAAGGAATTGCTTTAGCTAAAGGTGCAGGAATCTCGTTTCCTGTAATTTTATCGCAAAATGGCGAAACATTACACAATCATAACCATAATCAAATATTAAAAAAAGGTAGGCTAATGCTTACCGATTGTGGTGCTGAAACAAATATGAATTACTGTTCTGATAATACTCGTGTTACTCCAATTGGTGGTTTTACTCAAAAACAAAAAGAAATTTACGAAATAGTTAGAGCGGCTACTAATGAATCTATTGCAATGTGTAAACCGGGTATTTATTATAAAGAAGTACACTTACACGCTGCAAAAGTAATTGCACAAGGTTTAACCGATTTAGGAATAATGAAAGGCAATGTTGACGATGCTGTAGCAAACGGTGCTCATGCAATGTTTTTTCCTCATGGTTTAGGTCATATGATGGGACTCGACGTTCACGATATGGAAGATTATGGTGAAGACTATGTTGGATATGACGATACAATTTCGAGAGTTGACCAATTTGGTACAGCTTATTTACGTTTAGCAAAAAAGTTAAAACCGGGATTCGTACTTACCGTAGAACCTGGCATATATTTTATTCCTGCTCTTGTTGAAAAATGGAAGAAAGAAAAAATTAATAATAATTTCATAAATTTTGATAAAGTTAATGAATATCTTGATTTTGGAGGAATTAGACTTGAAGATGATTTATTAATAACAGAAAAATCTTGTCAAATGATTGGTAAAAGAATTCCTATTTCACCAAATCAGGTTGAAGAATTATTAAAATAAATTAATTATGAGAGATACAAGCTTTTTTAGTTTGTATTTCTTATTTCAATATATTATATATGAAAAATCTTCTAATTTTATCACTGCTTATTGTTTCGTATGTGCTTTATTCTCAAGATGATGAAGCAGGTAGAAAAGATTTAAGTTTGTTCAATAAAAAAAACATTAATTGGCATAACAAAGACTATAAAAAAGATAAGATTGTAGGTTCGTCAGTTGAAAGGCTTTATAAAGAATACTTAAAAAATTTAAAGCCGAAAAAATCGATAATAGTAGCTATAATTGATGGTGGCGTTGATATTTATCATGAAGATTTAAAAGATAATATTTGGATAAACACAGATGAAATACCAAATAATGGTATTGATGACGATAACAACGGGTACATCGATGATATTAACGGTTGGAATTTTATTGGCAATAAAAAAGGCGAAAATTTAGACAAAGCACCTCTCGAAAAAACCCGAATGTACGGTGTTTTAGATAAAAAATATTCAAATATAAGCCAATCGGAAATCACAGATAAAAAAGAATATGCCCTTTATTTAAAAGTAAAAGATAGTTTTGAAAAAGACTATCAAAAAGATATTCAAGAAGCTAATTCGTTAGGACAGTTTTTGCAAAATATAAATATGGCTGAAGACTATATTAAACAGTATTTGCAAAAAGATAGCTTTACTAATGAAGATTTAAAAGCCATAAAAACTGAAGATGCAGATTTAAATTCAGTTATTGAATTTTTAACAAATGTATATTCATCGGGTTATGATAAAAAAGAGCTTAAATCATATAAAAGTCATATTGACAACGAATTAAAATATAATTTGAATATAGATTTTCATCCTCGTGCTGATATTATTGGAGACGATTGTAATAATTATGAGCAAACAGATTATGGAAATAATAATGTAAAAGGACCAAGTTCGTCGCACGGAACTTTTGGAGCCGGAGTTATTGCTGCAAAACGAAATAATGGAATAGGCGTACAAGGTGTTGCAGATAGTGTTAAACTTATGGTTTTAAGGGTTGTACCTGATGGCGATGAGTACGACAAAGATGTTGCATTAAGTATTAAATATGCTGTTGATAATGGGGCTAATATTATTAATATGAGTTTTGGTAAAGATTTTTCGGTTAATCCGCATAAAGTTTGGGAAGCTGTTAAATACGCATCAGACCATAATGTTTTACTTGTTCATGCTGCTGGAAATGAGGCAGAAAATAATGATACAATAGTGCATTACCCTACCGATTTTGTTGATAATACCGATACTGTTGTTAACTATATTACTGTAGGAGCTTCTGATATGAAACGGAATAAAAACCTACCAGCCGATTTTAGTAATTATGGAAAAACTACTGTTGATGTTTTTGCTCCTGGATACGAATTAGTTTCAACAGCACCTGAAAATACTTATTCGCTAGCTAGCGGAACAAGTTTTTCTACTCCTTTAGTTTCAGGAGTTGCAGCACTAATATGGTCGTATTACCCTGAATTGACAGCAACTCAACTAAAAAAAGTTTTATTAGATAATGTAACTTATTTTGGTAAACGAAAGGTTTATTTACCTCTTGATGGATACGGAAAACGAACAAAAGTTAAATTTGGTGACTTATCGGTTAGTGGTGGTGTAATTAATGCTTATAAAACTTATGTTTATTTATTGAATAAAAATAAATAGTGTCTTAGTTAATTTGATTGTGTATAATAATTTGACACTTGTCTTTTTTTAAATTTTTATGATACATAAATACTGTAAAATTGAATAATTATAAGTATCTATACTAATAACAAACGATACGTGTATGAATATGTAGCGGAAAACAAAGCGAATTCAGCCCGATTGTCAAAGTAGCCAAATTTGCAAGTTTTCAAAGTAGTCAAATCGTAGATTTGGCGGGGTGGGGTATGAGCTACATTGCTTAAATATCAAATGAATTCGCTATTTTTTATACACATTGTCAGCATTTGTTATTTATGTCTCAATTCGTTAATTTCTTTTTCGGATAATCCTGTCAATTTTGCAATCATTTTTATTGATAGACCTTCCTTAAAGCCATTTTTAACGACTTCGATCTTTCCTTCTCTTTTTATTCTATCTTCCGCTTCAATTTTCAAAGTCCATTCCATACTTGCTTGATAATGCAGATTTTCGAGGTGTTTTTGGTATTTTTTTTGTTCTTCTTCCGATAAATTATCTACACGCCATAGTTTACGAACTTTATCAATCCCTTGTGCTGTAAAATTATCTTTTACTTCATTGTTTTTTAGGTAATAAATCCATTGGTCAAGATTATCTTTTGCTGAATCGTCAAATTGATTAACCTTAATTACATAATATTCAGGTAATATTTCAAATGGTTCAGTTTTTCCAAGTATTTCAGATTGTTTTGCAGAAAGCATTAATTTATCAGATTTGTGTAATCCAATAAAGTCAGTTTTTCCGTGATAAACATAATCTTCTCCTTGTCCTAAATCAAAATACACGATATTAATTGAATAAACTTTTTTAAGATTTTTGTATTTATCACCAAGTTTTAAGTATTCTACAATAAGTTTTGAAGTTCCATAAGTCATTCGTTGGAAATAATCAAATTCGTTTTGGTTTTGTATTTCAATTAATACTAATTCTTCTTTTGAGTTTACAACAAGAATATCAACACGGTTAAATTTGTCATTTTCTGATTGTTGATTACCTTCACTTTCTAAAACGTCTTTTATTGTTATTTTATCTTTTAAAAGTTCTGACAAGAAACCTTCTAAAACCGAAAAATCGGCTTTATTTCTTAATAATCGTTTTATTGCCCAATCAAATCGTATTAAATTTTTATCCTTCATTCTAATTCTTTTTTACAAATTTAATCAATTTTTAAAGACTGAGCAATTTTACTGTTTTTAAAGTCTAATTTTTCTTTTTTTAATGAATGCTAA
>CAMZKE010000117.1 GCA_947311115.1 uncultured Bacteroidales bacterium
AAGGGGTTCTTTTTTGAACTTACATAGTTTTTGCTTTGTAAATCAATAAAAACGTTATAGTTTTATACTCTAAAATTTATTTAGGACAGTATTGATTTTTCATCTTTAATTTCCAAAAACAATTCGTTTTTGGAAGGGTTTGGATAAATTTTAAAACTACTTTCTTTTTGTGTTATTGTGTTAATACTTGTAGTTGTATCTTCTACAACAACAAATGTGCGTTGCACGGTTTTTTGGCAGGTTTGCCAGTTTACGGTTAAACTAACTGTGTAAGAGCCTGTATCTGTATAAGTGTGGTATGGGTTTTGTATGTTTGCCGTGCCACTATCGCCAAAATCCCAGCTCCAACTATCAACATAAGCATTGTTGTTGTGTATTTGCACTGCTTGGTTTAAATAAAAAGTATCTATATGGCTTTGAATACGTGGTTGCAAGTAGTTACAGTTTATTGTTGGTGGTAAATACCAACGTGCAAGGGTTTTGCGGGCAGTATCGAAAGGACAAGAGGTATTGCCATCAATTAGGGCACCACCACCTATCCAAAGTTCATCGTTATAAACGGCTAAGGCATTTACAAAAAACTTCATTCCACCAGGTACACCGGGGCTCCATTGAGTACCATCCCATTTGGCGAGATGACCTGTGTAAACTCCTCCTAATGTATCTGATGAGTTATCTGTGTATAAATTACCTCTATAAATTACAATATTGTAGACGTCAGTTACATTATTTCCACTACCTACACCTGTCCATTTATAACCATCCCAAAAAGCTATATTATCACAAGGTATTGTATCATCTACTATTTGAAAACCACCAACAACATATAAAAAATTGTTAAAGGTATCAACTAACATTCCTTGTCCATAATAATTAAAATGCCCGCCAACATCAACCCAATGTTTATTACCAATATATTTTTTTAATGTAAACCAACCACCGCAAGCATATAGTTCGTTATTAAAAACTGCAAGTGCATTTACATTAAATGGTATTTCTCCATCATTTATATCAATATAATCAGTACCATCGTAAGCTGCTACATAAGGCAAGTTAAAACCTGTCGGAATTGCATTAAACTCCCCCCCAATAATAAGTTTATTATCCCAAACTACCATATCATTAACAACGCTATTTGGACAACCATAAGAATTTGGCAAAGCTTCCCAAGTAGTGCCGTTAAACCGCCCAATTTCTTCTGTGTTAAGTATGCCGTTTATATCTTGGAAATTTCCACCCATATAAATTTTGTTTTGGTATTTTTGAATAGTAAAAGCATCACCTAAACCGCTACCAAAACCATTATTTAATGAATGCCAATCATCATTATAAAAAGCACCTATTTGATATATGGTTTCATTTCCTGCATAATGAATTGCTCCTCCTCCAATATAGCATATAGTATCGTCTAAAAAAATATCGAAAACCCCCCCTGGACTTCCGAAACTATTATAAACGCTATCCTCACCAAAAGGGATGAAGTATTGAGAGAAAGAGTAAAAAGTAGAAAGCAGAAAGTAGAACGTAAAAAGTAATGTTTTCATAATCAAATTTTTTTTGCTAATTTACTAATTTTATTTTGGTTTGTCAAGTGATTGCATTGTCCTATTGTTAAATGGTTTTTAAGCAAATGCTTCTTGTGTGTCGGCAAAAAGCAAATGTGTTTGCAAAACTTATTTGCTGTGGGTTGGCTGTTGGTTATCTTACTGTGTATTGTTTTTTTTAGACTGTTTGCTAACGTTAAGTATATGGTTTTGTGGCGGTTTTGAAACACCAAACTTTCAATTTGTATCGATATTTATTTATTGTTAAACCCTCATATTTAGCACTTTGCCCGCCATAAACTATATACATTGTTAGGCATTTGTCTATTATTTTCCACCTTTTTCGGCATTCTCTTTCCTCGTTAATAATTGTAGGTTGTCAATACTAGACAGTCCTTTTTTTCTACTTGGAATTATATGGTCAATTTGAAAATCAAGTTTGTTTTTACTTTTGTATTTTTTAGATGCACTTACATAAAATCCGTCTTTGTCTTGATATTTTTTATATACACTATCACTTAAATATTTCCAATATTCAGGATTTTCCTCTCTAATTTCGTGCATTGTCAAAGTTTCTAATTCCACAAGTTCTTTTATATCTTCTGGAATTACTGATGAACGAGTGAATAATTCAGGGTTTGATAATTTCCTAATAGATAAATCTATTTCATTTAAGAAATACCTCTTATCATAACCAAAGAATGCTTTCCATTCAGTTTCATTACTTTCCCAAAGTTTATTTTTAAAATCTTCTTCATCTTTACGACCTAAATTCTTATTTAAGATTTCATTTGATAGATTAGAAATATCATATTTTTTACGGTCTTTCAATTCAATATATTTTGGTGTAATATCTTTTTGTGCAAAATACTGTAAAATATCTTTTATGTCTTGAATATTATAACCTGGATATTTAACACAACCAAAGAAAAATTCGCTATCAATGATTTCCGAAAGTTCTATTAATTCGGGTTCTGTTAGATTATCACGTTCTGTTAATTTATTTTCTTTAAAAAAACCTTTTAATGCGTTTATGAAATCAATATAAGACTGTTCGATATTACTATAAACTAAAATCTCACAATTTTTTTCTATTTCGCCTTCTTCTTCGCTATGATTTAAAATTGAGAAATGATAAATCCCAACAGGAAAACGTTCTATAAAACTTAATTTTTCAAGTTCTTCTTTGGTTACTTTATCTAATATATCATTGGTTAAAATTGCAAATTCTTCTATTTTACTAATTGAAACAAGTCTAATTAATTGTTTCTTAATATCTTTTTTACTGTCACTAAAATCAATTTTTTCTTGTATTATTAGTTTCTCTGGATTAACCCAACTTACCTTGTTTTTCCAATTATCTATAAAGCTAACAATATAGGCTTCTTTAGTGCCACCTGCTTTTAAACCTCTTAAACCACGCCCAATCATTTGGGTCATTAAGATTGATGATATTGTTGGTCGAGCAAGAAAAATAGACTGAACATTTGGTAAATCGGTGCCTTCCGTTAAAATATTTACATTTATTAAAACATCTATTTCTCCCTTTCTGAACTTATCAATTTTTAATTTGTTTTCTTTACTCGAAACTGTTACACCTGTCATCTTATCTTGAATTGATGATAAAACAAATTCAGATTTTATTCCTGCTTCTGTAAAAAGTGCCTTTAATGCTATTGCATTGTCTTTGTTTAATGCAAAAACCAAAGTTTGTTTATATTTTATTTTATTGTTTTTGTATTGATTTACAATTATCCAATTCCGTGCATCATTTTCAGCTATTGTTTTGGCTGTTACTTTCCCAATACTATCAATGTCAAAGTATTTTAAATTATCAAGTTGTTGCTCTGACAATAATCTTGTAATGTCAAAATTAGTTTTAATTTCCTCAAAAATGGGTTCGGATAAAAAACCTCTATTTATCAAAGTTCGTAAATCGACCTTATAAATAATATCATCAGAAAAGACTTTTGCAAGTAATCCTTTTTCATTATCAGACGTTCTAAAAGGTGTTGCTGTTAATCCAACCATTGTAAATTTATCAACTTTTACTTTTAAACTATCTATTAATTTTCTATAAGTTTTTGCTGTAGAATGATGTGCTTCATCTATGATTAAAAGTATTTCATCATTATCTTTTAACCAATTTTTGTTTAAATATTCAAAACCTGCATTTAAACTATCTTTACTCGAAATTATTAAATCATCTGTTGGTCTTATATTCACAGGCTTATCGTGGATTCCAGATATTATACGATAATTAAATGACGATTTAGTTTTAAAAATATTTTTGAAAGCAAGTCTTTCTTGAAAAGTTCCTTTTGCTTGTTCTAATAATTCATGTCTATGAGCAATCCAAAGGACTTTTTTATTTTTATCTAAATAGTTTTTAGCAATCCAATAAGCAATAGTTAAAGTTTTTCCACCACCAGTTGGTAAAACAAGAAGCCCTTCAAATGGGTTTTTATGAGATTTTGTAATTTTGGTTTGTAACTGCTCAATTGCACTTTCTTGGTGCTTTCTTAAAGTTAGCGGACTGTTCTCGTTTACAATTTTTACTGTTCCCGCATTTGGATTCTTAACCTTTCGTTTTCCTTCTTTCTCAAAGTCTTGGTTGGTTTCTTTTAGTCTAAAAGTTATTGTTTCTCCTCTGTTAAATTCCGAAACTGAATTAAACTCTTCTTTTCCACACCATAAAGTTATATTTTGCTTTTTTAGTTGGGAATCTACTTTTTTAAGAATATCGAAATTTCTACGATTTGACATTTCAAACCAATTCAAAAAAGTTTCATAATTTCGATAAATCATACCTCTTTTACTTTCTTTTAATAATTCTGCAATTTCTTCACAGTGTGTTTTAATTTCTTTCAATTCCATAGTTTTAATTACAATTTCGAGTTTCTCCTTAGATAATGCCTAACGGTGAGTATATGGTTTTGTGGCGGATTTTGAAACACAAATCTTTCAACTTGCACCGATGTTTATTTATTGTTAAAATGTTCATATTTAGCACTTCACCAGCCATAAACTATATACATTGTTACCTGCTGGGCTTTCTTCATTTCTGTCATTTCATTTTCAATCTAGCACTATCCTAATTTTGTTTTTTCGGGTCGGCAAAAAAGCGTTGGCAGACAGACAAGCTCTTTTGCAATTTTTGGTTTTAGCGTTGGCTCGTGTGAATTGCAAATGTGCTTGGCTGTGTGGGCTGAAATTCAATTAATAGACTGTTTTTTAGCAAGTTCTTCTTTTGGCAACTCTAATTCCAATAAATTCTCATCACTAACAACAATTCCATTAGCAAAGAAACTATTATTATCGCCCCCAGATATCACATACATTTTTGTTTCTTTAACCTTTGTTTCAATATTAATAATTGCAACTTCAATCAACTTATCATTATCAAAATACAAACATTTATCTCTAATATACATTTCTTGAACGTTCATATTGTAATTTTTATTAGATGCTTTTGGGTTCACAGAGCACCAACCTTTATCAACTACAAAATATGGATGGTCTGTTGTGCTTTCTAATTGCATGCCATTTGAAAACTCAATTACATTAACCACTGAATGCATTGAAGTTGCAATTTTTCTAACAATTTCTATTTCCACAACACAATTTTGCACATTGTAGTTCAATATTTCATCTCCAATTTTAATATCTTCAATATTTTTTGTTTTGGTATTGCTTAAAAGTACTTTTGTTCCTTTTGAAAAGCAAAATCCCTTAAAATTAGTTTTCTTATTCATTGTTATTAGTTTTAGTTTTACAAAAAAAAGTAGTTTTATATAAACCCTCAGCTATCTTAATATTAATTGTATTATCTATTATAAAATAATCTGACACTTTATTTTTA
The DNA here is from genome assembly GCA_947311115.1 of uncultured Bacteroidales bacterium. GTDB lineage: Bacteria > Bacteroidota > Bacteroidia > Bacteroidales > JAFGXI01 > DYMG01. Next base: position 5,407 of record CAMZKE010000117.1, read on the forward strand.
AAGTTGTTAAAAGTGTACCGTTTAACTTTGTATATAGTTGAAGATTGATCTGTATCATAATTATGAATTTTAAATTTAAAAATATAAATGAAATTGCCTTTTGATTCTATAACCTGAACATTGATATACTTATTATTATAAAATAAACACTCAATTCTTTTTTTTTCACTCAATGACATAAACTCTTTCGCAATTTTATTATTTTGAAATTTAACTGAAGACTTAAATTTATTTATAATTGCTTCTATAAGTAACGGTTTTATGATATCACCTTTAAGACGTTTTTCTAAATCGGAATTATTATCATAACAATCTTTACCTTCTATATTAATAGTAAAACCATCAATTAATAAATAATCGTTATTATCAATCAGTTTACTGAATTCATTCAGAAAAGTGTCAGGGTTATCTATATTACAAAAAGTACCACCCAAAAAAGTAAATAATGATTCTTCTTCTTTTAGAACAAGGGCTTTAGATAAGAAATGACTCAATTGTGAAATTTCCGCTTCGAAATCATCAATAATAGCATAAGAGGCTTGGATATTTTGAGTGTTATTTGTTATGTTGTCTAATGCTTTATATGCTAAATATGGATTAATTTCGACAGGAATATACTTTATAGCATCAAAATCACAATTCCTTACAATTATCTGATCTAAAGTACCTATACCACTTCCTAGAGAAACAACATTTTTGATATTCATAGTTATAGGTTTTACATCATTCTTTAGAAATTCCCTGAATTTACTTTTATACGAATTTGTTAGATAATTTGGATTTGATTCAATATTGAACCAAGCTTTTGCTGCATCTAAACCTACATAAGCCAATTTAGAATTCCAGTATTGAATTGTACTATTATGATTAAGTATATAATTGTTTGTCCTATGATTTAAATATAACTTGAAATTATTATACTCAATATTATTCTTTTGTTTTTTCTTTACATCATTAATTCTATCTATAATGTGATTAAGTGGTTTTTTGAAATCATCTTTTTTTGAAAAATCATATTGTTGTACTTTTAAACCACTAAAATCACTTGGAATTTTTAATTCTTTATCTATTATAAATATTGTCTTATCTACTCCTTTTTTTGCAATAAACATACCCATTTCAATATAAACATTATCGTTTGAAAGATATATATTTCTTATTGTTGACATATCTGTATGTTCATTTGATAAAATAAAGATTCCAAAATCACAAATGCCAGACAATTCAATTAAACGTTTAAAAAAATCCACACCAGGTTTGATAGTTTTTTCATCCCACCACGGTTTTATTTCAAAGTTAGCATATTTATTTAATTCTTCAAATAAATATGCTGCCAATGAATCTTTACTATTTTCATTTTCCGGGTGGTAATGATTATACGAAGCACCTATAAATATTTTATCCATTTCTTAAGATTAGACGATCAATAAAGTAAAAAATTATAATTAAAACAAGTCCTATTAAAGGGTAAATAATTGCTTTTAATTCAATAGTAAAAAAGACTTCTAATGTAACAACTACTATAATCAATAAGAGAGTTGATGAAAAAATTAAATTATCGTTGATTCGTAGTTTTTTTGCTAAAGCAATTGGAATAAGGGTTGATATGTAAATTAACAATGATGTTAAAACCAAAAATAAAATTTTATTAAAATACAAGGCAATGGTAATACCAATTACAAAGCTTATAACACTTGAAATTTTTAATAATGATTTAGTACTATTAGTTTTAAAAAAAATACTATTTCTTAGTAAGTCATTTGAGATGCTAGTTATCGCATTTAATGATACTGAATCAAGAGAAGAAACTATTGCTGCTAAGGCTGCTATTATTGAAATGACTCCAAATTTAGGGGCATATTCAATAAAAAAAGTAGAAAATGCTTTTTCTGAATCTGCAAGAATAATCCCGTTTTCTTTTAGTGTAATACCAATATAAATAGAGCAAATCGAAATAATTACGTAAAAACAAGCACCAATTAATAAACCAATTTTTGCTTGCCTGATGTTTAATGCAGATTTAACTCTAATATTAACATCTTGGGATAAAGGAATGTATAGAAAAAAAATTGAAAGAAGTATGATTAAATTTAAAGACATTTTATTGTATGAAATTCTTTCAATATCGATGGAATGTGAATGTTGTGATGATAAAATGAAAAATACAGGTAAAATAAAAAATAGACTTATAAAAAACAATTGGAGTATGTCAGTTCTTGTTACAGATGAAAAGCCACCAAGAACAACGTATCCAAAAATTAAAATTGAAGGAATGAATGTTAATATATTTGGATTAATATTTGGAAAGTATGGAATTAAAAGTTTTGAAAGTGCAACAAATTGTGCCGCAAGTATAAGAATAAAAACTAAAGTCGTTATAACACCAATTAAGATTGACAATTTTTTATTTGAATTCGAGAGTAAATCAGAAATAGTAACCCCTGTATCTTTTTTGTAATATTTAATAAATATAACTACAATTATAATAGCACCAACAAGAGCAATAGCATCAATAATAGGATACCACTTATAAACATAACCAAGTGATGAAATATTTAGTAATACTGCACCGCCAGCGTAAGTCATACTTATACCCGCTGCAATAGGAAACCATTTTAACTGACCTCGATTTATTGAAAATTCACCAATGGTATTTATCTTTCCTTTTTTAATTAAGAAACCAATAATTATAAAGGATAAAATTGTTACAATTATTATTATTTGTTCTATCATATTTTACTAATTTTTAAATCAATCAACTTTTTAATTTCAATTAAAGATAAATTTTGTTTCTCAAATGTTTCTTTGTCAAAATCCCCTTTTGACAAATTTTGTATTTTTTCTAATAGTTCATTATATTCATTCATTTTATCTGTCCCTAAATATGCTTGAGATAAAGATTGGAAAATCCATATTCTATCTTCTCTTTTGTTAAAGTTTTTATTTGAAATAAGACGATTACAAATATCTGCAACTTTGTTATATGTTTTTTTCGACTGCACATAACCAGTAATAGTTTCATATTTATCATTAGCTTCATTTGCTAATATAAGATATAGGAACGCTACATTAACACCATTGTAATAATCATCATCAATGTAAAATCCCTTTTCATAAAATTTAATTGCTTTATTTAGGTAATCTATATCGTTTGTAATTTCAAATAATCGTTTATTAATAGCACCTGAAAGTCCTAATGTTTCTGTGTCTGTTGTTGTCTCAGGATTTAGAGGTTTTAATAATCTTTGGGCTTTCAATAAAGCACTTTTCTTATTCGGCTTCTCGGATTTATATGTTGTTAGTACTATTCTTTGTTTTAGAAATTTGTTGTTTTTATCATATGTCAAAGCCGCTTCAAACAATAGTTTTGCTGTTTTATAATCACCTTTATTTTTCAAGTCTTCTCCATCATATATCAAATCTGATAAAGAAGGTTGTCCAATAAACACATCTTTCAACTTTGTAATCTCCTCATATTCAAACACTGGGGGTTTTAATCCAGATAAATAAGTATAAACTGGACTATCTATTTTTTTCTCAGACAATATTTTAAGTGCCTTGTCTTTTAATATTTTTTTAAATCGCAGTGATTCAGAAACACCAATATCTTGTTCTAAATGTTCGTAAGAATCAATTATTGTGTGATTTACATCGAATGGGTATTTAAGTTCTTTTTCTGAAATAACAATAGTACTATAAGGTCTCAATGCGTGTCTTACACCAAGTTCATATAGAGCATTTGGATTTAATGTTGAAATGTCTGCAACTACAATATCAGCTTTGTATATCCATTCATACATTGGGACATCAATAATTCCAGAATGAATAATTTCTTTGGCTCGAAAACATTCAATATTTAATTCGTCAAAAACTGGTTTAATCAGATTTTCAAAAGTTTTGTCCAAATCAAGAGTTCGTCCTGATTCGTAATCCTTTTTAGGACCAAACCCAATAATGACAAAGCATATCTTTTTCTTAAGCATTATCTATCGCTTTTTTTATTGCGTCATATGTAAAAGACATTGCCCAAGATGCCCCAATTCCATATAATTCAGGAGGGGTAATATTTTCTCTATCTGTCTTTACTGCAATAATTTTTTTACCTAATTCATTAGCTTTTTCAATTTCCCATCTTACCCAACTACTTTTGTTAGTTTTATTACCAACTATTACTAAGAAATTTGTTGCTTCATTTATTTTACGTGATAATGCTCTTTTAATTGCTGTAGCATCTACACTATTTACTGACACATCTGCTGAAAGATCAGAAATATAAAAGTCAAAACCTTTATTTTTGTCCCAAGCTAATAACAAATTTTTGTAATGTTTGTCATTGTCGTAATCATAACTTATAAATACTTTTTTCTTTGCCATTTTATTCTAATTTAATTTATTACAATTTTCTTATTATATCATTAATTAATCCCTTGAATTCATTAATATTTTGATAAAAATTTACAGTTCCTTTTTTTAATAGTTGATGAATAGGAGTGTTTATTTTTGCAATTAAATTTATTTCTTTATTTAGTGCTTGTAAATAACCTATTTCAAAATAACAACTTGGTCTTTGATATGAAATATCTGCAATAAAATAATCCATAATTTTAAATAACTCAATAGTCTCATTAGCATCTAAGCTTTTATGTACTAATTTATCTTCAGCTAAATACAGTTCAATATTATTTGATTGACAGATTTCAGAAATGATTTTCTTCTTGATTTCAAAATCTGAATCAATGCTATATGGTGTTATTAAAAATAGTTTTTTCACAATATTAATTAATATGAATAAAAGTCTTAATACTTTCCCATGTGTCAATAGGATTTAGAATAATAATTAATAATGAAACCAAAAAAATAATTGCAAAAATAACTCTTAATGCTTTTGGTAAAAAATATTCAACATTTGTTGATTTTAAAGTTACAATATTGTTTTTAGTCTGTAAAGCTTTCAATTCTTCAAGTTTTTTCCATTCTTTTTGATATGGAGAATAGGAAACAATATTAACGTCTTTATCTTGACTGACAAATACTAAAGATTTGCTCATTTCATTAATAACATCAAATTTCGCACCATTTAATAACTTAAAATCAGTAATCTGATTAATCCATAGAGTACTGAATATTATTGCAATAAATGAAATAATAAGAACCATAATTGATCCCCCAAAAAAGTAATCCCCATTTGTTAGAGACCATTTCCAAATAATTGTAATTGCAATTAAAATAGCAATACAAATAGAATAGTTAGTTTTGTTATTTCCTAATCTTCTATCTGTAACTTTTTCTGCTGAATTTACCATTAAAAGTAATTCTTCTATTGAATATTTTTCTTTACTCATCTCCTAAATTGATATTTCGTTCTTTACTGTGTGTTGGATTGATTGCACTCTTTTGCAAATTTCGGTTTGTGGGTTAGCCAGTGCGATTTGCAAATGTGTGCAATGTGCGTAGGCTTCTTTTTTATGTGGGTCGGCAAAAACAAAATTATTTATGTAAATCAATTTTCCAATTATATGTTTAATTCCTTGTTTCAATATTTTCAATTTATGTTCTACTGTTTCGTTTCTTCGCCTTGCAGGTAACGGCTGAGCTAAACGTAGTGTGGGATTTATTAAAACAACACTTCTTATTACCGATTAGCACAATTTTATATTTTGTATTTTTCTTCATTATTTTATAAAATGCAAAATATAAATTTTGCGGTGCTTAAAAATAGCAATAAATTTCCTATTTTATAATTTGCCCACATTATCGTTTAGGTTTTGTTAACTTGCGTTATTAATTATTATTTTTTATTTTATTTCAATTTCTTGTTCATTAGTACCGTCTGTATTCATTAAAACTAATACAAATTTTACTTCAATTAAATTATCTCCTATTTTCTTTTTCTTGACTTTTTGCCATATTAATTTATCTAATTGTGGCGAATAGTCGGGAAAATTATATATCCAAGCGTTACAATATTCTTTAATACATTCTATGTTTCCTGTTAAAATATTAGTTTTATATATAGCACCATTGGAATTAATTCCATCATCGCCCGATGTTATAAACTCATCTTCATTAATCCATTGAGCTTTCATAAAATGAATAGGATAATAATTTTCATTATATAATATTAGTTCTTTTGTATTGTAGTTATATCTATATGTACCGTTATCTGATTTTATTAATATTTGATTATCTGCATTCCAATCAAAAGCAGAAGATGTCATATTTAAGGTGTCAATTGAATTTCCATAAAAATCATAAATAAAAGAACAGCCTTGATTTGTATTACTACAAATAATTCTATTTGAATTATAGTTACATTCTGGATTAAAATTACTACCTATAAAAGTTAATTGAGTTAAGCTATCTCCATTACTTTTAATTTTCCAAATATTTTCATCTTTTAAACCAAATATTATCCAATCGTTATTTGCCCAACTTGGTTGAAAGTACAGTTCTGCTTCTAATAATATTTCTTTCTCAAAAGTTTTTAAATTGTATTTGATTAATTTGCTAGTTATATTACTTGAATAAGTTTTAATAAAAAAAACTATTTCATCGCTATTATTTGGATTAAAACAAGGTCTTTCTATTGTAAAACTATCAATCTTATAATCGTAGCCTATCATACTTTGTGATGGTGGTATTAATATACAAGCATCACTATTGTCAATTGGCTTATTTGTTGGTTTTTCTTTTTCACAAGAAAAAAATAAAATCACGAGTATTATTAAATATAAGTATTTCATATTAAAAAGAAATCATCTATTTTGCAAAGCAAAATAGATGATTATAAAATTTAATTAATAATTAATTTTTCAGTTTTTGTGCTATTATTAGAAATAAATTTCACAAAATATAATCCTTTTTGATAATTAGATATATCAATACTAATATTTCCTTTTCTAGATTTATTAATTTCTTTTTGATATATTAACTGACCAAGATTATTATAAACCTCAATATTTGAAGTTTGGATATTTTTCAATTCATACTCAATATTTACTTGTGTATTCGTAGGATTTGGATATAAATTAAACATTGATAAATTATTAACATCTTCTACATTATCCCAATCAGGGTCGAAAAGATGTAATGAATATTCTACTTGTAAACCTGAACCAGTAAAAGGGTTGTTAGGTATCCATATGTCAACTACTTGCCCAGTAATAGTAGATGTTAAATGATAACGATAAGTTGTTGTTGTTACTTCAACTTCTGTATTTGTCGAATTATTATCAACAATATAAGAAATACTTCCCCAATAATCATTTGTTATATATGTTGCAACAGATAACCCATTAGTAGAACTATGCCTTACCCAAGCATCAATAACATCAACATCTGATGAGAATGTTTCATAATGATGACCTGTAAATTTAAATCTATCGGCTCGATAAACACCAGCACTTGCTCCATTCATATTTTCGGATAAATTTACCATTACATCCTGTTCATCATAATAAGTCGTAGAATTATCACAATGGGTATTATGTTGCACTCTATAATGACCGCTAATTTTTTTAACTGCTTCACCTGCATTTATACAACCCCAACCACTTAAATCGTCATATCCTGTTGAATGAACATCATAAGTGTTTTTTTGTAATACATTTTCAACATCCTCTGGTGCAAGGTTATTATAATAACCATTTTGAGTATTATGATGACTATACATTAAAGAAACTACGCCTGCTGTATGTGGTGCAGCTGACGATGTACCATTAAAACAATTATAACCTGATAAATTAATATCACAACTTTGCGATGTAGTAGGTGCTATTGGTGCTGCAACAATTTCTTCAACACCTGGTGCAATAACATCAACATTACCGCCATAAGAAGAAGACCACCAGCCATCGCCGTTTAAACCATCAACTCTGTGTCTATCATCGCCACTAGCACCAACATTTATAATTTTTTCATCTCTAAAACAAGCAGGGTATTTATTATTAGTATTACCATTATTACCACGAGAAGCAACAAAAATACATTTATTTAAAAAACTTTCATTTGTTGCTTCTTTTAATAAATAGATATCGCCTTCATCTATGGTGTAACCATTTGGTGTACCGTCATTGTAAGCAACACCTAATTCGATACCCCAACTATGACTCTGAGCATCAAGTCCATAACCATACCCTGTATTACTATTTACAGAACCTTCAATAATTGCATTTGATGCACTACTCGTAGGTATCCAAGCATCAGTTTTCAGAATACCAAATGAATATAAACTAACGCCTATATTATTATCATTATCAACATCTCCACCTGCTATGCCCGCTATACCTTTATTGTTATTTCTTAATGCTCCTATAATGCCTGCACAAGAAGTTCCGTGGCTGTTGGTAACTGAGGTTACTCCTGAAATATGTTGATTACTGCCATAATCCCAACCTCCTTTAATTTTTGAGCCATTAAAAGTTCCATCACCAAAATCTTCGTGTGCCCAATAAATAGGAAAATCATAAATCCCGACCTTAACATAATCTTGTCCTACTTCGTTATTCCAGGCCTCTTCAATATTTATATGAGCATCAGGATATTGAGTTGTTGGAATTAAACTTTCTTGTTGTGTTGTTATTAAATTGTCGTTTGGAATATCGTCTAATGTTCCAATAGTATTAATATGTGAATATTGAATTATAGGATAAAGAGTATCTAAAATACTTGCATAATTTATTTCCTGTCCTTCTCTTAAATCTGCCATTCTGAAAGTTGTCCAAAATGATGAAATTTTAACTTGTTCGCCTAATCTTGTTGTTGAAATACTATCGGCTGTTGTCATTTTTGTAAATACTTTGATAAATGTTAATTTGTCAATAAATTGAGGTAAAACAGAATTCATTAATTGAATTACTGTATCTTTTAAAAATGTATGAGCATTACCATATTGCAAATCTACTTTATCAACTGCTTGTTTTTTTACTACTGATGTATCGAAACGTATTATTATTTCGCCTTGTACAAATAATGGATTTCCAAGACTGTCAGTAACTGCAACCATTGGCTTATCATAGTACGATATTTTTGTACTTGTAATTTCGTTATCTTTTTTTGTTGTAAGATAAACATCGCCTGTATTTGAAATTTCAATATCGTTTAATACTTCGTTGTTGCCTTTTTGTAAAGACTTTTCCCAAAGTTTATTTCCTTGATTATCGTATTTTATTGTTAAAATTTCATTTGTCGAGTTTTCTTGTTTTTCGCAAAGCAAATAAGTATTTCCTTGATTATCGGTTTTTACTTTTTTTGTTTCGCAATTTCCAAGTTGGTCAACTGTTTGGCGTGTTTTTACCCAAAGTTCGTTACCGTTGTTATCGTATTTTATTGTTACAATATCTTTTGTATTATTTGTGTTTGTTGTATAACCCGAAACAATAATATTACCTGAATTATCAACGTCCATAGAGGTGGCTTTATCGTCTAAATCGTTGCCATTGTATGTTTTCGACCAAGTTATATTTAGGTTTGCATCGTATTTTATTGTTTTTAAATTATAGCCTTCTGCTGAATTTGCAACACAACCAGTAATAAATATATTATTGTTATTATCTTTTTTTATTGATGCAGGCTTGTCAAAACCAATACAAATTTGAGCGTCTCGACTTACAAATAATTCGTTTCCGTTAGTTCCGTCATATTTTATTGTTGTTATGTCGCAATTATTTGAATTACTATCGCTATTTCCTGTTACAATTACGTTGTTTTGGTTATCAACTAATATTCCTATTGGTCGGTCGTTTAAACTTAAATAGTCGTAAGTTGCATTCCAAATAATATTACCGTTATTATCTAATTTTACAGTTAAAAAGTCTTCGTTTGTCGAAAGGTTTGCGGTTGCTCCTGTAACAATAATATTACCATTGCTATCTAGTATTATGTCTGATGGAATATCTATTGTGTAATTACCTTGATTATATGTTTGCGACCAAAGTAATGTTCCTACGGTGTCATATTTTAATATTACATAATCGGTTGCGTGAGAATAATTTATAAAACTTGCTCCTGCAACATAAATATTTCCTACATCATCGGTTGTTATACAAGTTCCGTATTCCTTACTTGCTCCTGAATAATTAAATGATTGTTGCCATAAAATAGTTCCGTCTTGGTCGTATTTTGTTGTTAATATATTGGCATTTTGTCCTGTTACAATTGTGTTTCCTGTTGTAATTAAATTACCTTCAAAGTCAATTACTGTTTCTACTATATCAATTGTATCTGGTGTTCCAAAATATATTTCCCATTCTTTGTTTATTACAGTTTGGGCATTTATACTTTGACTAAAAAATATAACCAAAGTTAATATTGTTAAAAATTGTATTTTTATATTCATCGCTTTAAAATTTAGTTAAATTAATAAAATTTGTGTTCTTAATTGTTATTTTATCGTTTTATTTCTGCTTTTTATTTTTCAATCTTTCATTTTTACGCCTCCTTCCCGTTTCTCGCAATGCAAGTTAACGACTCGTATATACGATGTTTTGGATATGTTTAGCACAAAATTTCATACGTGTAAAAGTAGCAAAATCATTTTGGTTTTACAAT
>CAMZKE010000118.1 GCA_947311115.1 uncultured Bacteroidales bacterium
ACACCAAAATACGCTATATAAATCATTTCTATTTTTCTTTCTTTTTGTTAAAAATTATTCCCATAGCTATTGCTATGCAAAGAATTTTTACCTCAATAAAGAAAAATATATTCTAATTTATTTATAACGTACTTTGATATCAAGTTGGTATAACTAAAATTATACTAATTTTATTAATTCGGCACATTTTTCGTATTCCTCAACTTCTATATAGCTATCAATGAGCTTCTTTACAAACTTAATATTGCGATAATATGGATGATCTTCGTTAAAATCTATTTCAGCTTTAACCGTTAAATCAAAATATGTATCAAAATCCATTACGGCAATAAGTTCCTCTGAATACTGTGCTAATTCTATATTTTCTTTTAGGCTACTTAATTCGTCAATTAACATTAATTGTTCATTAATAGTTTTGTAATTTTCGGAAATTAAATCATCGTCTTCTTTTATTTGATTGTAAGCTTTTTCAAAGTCATTTTTAGAAATCTTTGCTTTATTTTTTTTTGCCTCATCAATTTTAAACAAAAGCATATTTGCTTTTCGTTTAATGCTATCAATCTTTTTTAATAAATTACTTTTCATCTTTAAAACAATTATTGTGTGTTTCTTTTATGCAAATATATGACTATTATTGTGTGAGTTGGATAAAATTTGGCATATACGCTTTAATTGTTGATTAAAAACAACTATCTTTAATACTTGTTGATAAACAACTATTTATAGATGATTAAAATTTATATGATTGTGCGTTTTTTTACATTTAAACTAAACTCGGTAAGAGCTTCTATTTAACACCAATATATATTGTTGCAATACCAAATGTAACTTTTTTTGCTTTTACAGTTTTAAAATTACAATTTTTCATAATTGCAACAAAATTATCACCGTAAGGAAATTCGTTTACCGATTCCGGTAAATAAGTGTATGCCGAATTATCTTTAGAAACCATACGTCCTAAAAGTGGTAAAATATTTTTAAAATAGAAATTGTATAATTGTTTAATGGGGAATTTTTCAGGTTTCGAAAATTCGAGAATAGCAACAGTACCTCCCTGTTTTAAAACACGATTAATTTCTAACAAACCTTTTTCTAAATGCTGAAAATTACGAACACCGAAACCGCAAGTGGCTGCATCAAAATAGTTATCAGCGAAACGCAGAGTTTCTGAATCACCATTTTCTAATTTTATAATCTGTTCTAATTTCTTTTTTTTAATTTTTTCTATACCCACAGCTAACATCCCATCTGAAATATCAACACCTATAATTTCGTTAGGGTTCAAACTAATTGCCTCTACTGCAAAATCGCCGGTACCTGTGGCAATATCAAGAATTTTTTTGGGATTGTATGGTTTTAATAATTTAATTGCTCGTTTACGCCATAAAATATCAATACCCATAGACAAAACTCTATTTAAAAAATCGTACTTAGCCGAAATATTATCGAACATTTCAGCTATTTGTTCTTTTTTTTCTGCTTGTGAATTTTTGTATGGTTTTGCCATTTACTAGTTGAAAGTTAAAAGCTAAAAGTTGAAAGATGAAAGCTAATACAGTTACAATGTAACTTTATAAACTTTCAACTTTACAAACCTTTAACTTATTTATTATAATCTTTTTTCTATAGCTGTATCAAACTCTGTTTTATATTCGGTAACACTACCAAACAAGTCATTATCAACTTTAATTTCTCCGTTTGTTACTGCACCTAGTTCAGAGTAATCTATACCTTCATTATTAAGCAATTCGGTAAATTTAGCTTCGTTTTGTGCCGATACGCTAACAACAACCCTACTTTGCGATTCGCCAAAAAGGAAAGCATCTTTTCTAATATTTTTATCGCTTGTAATATTAAAGCCTAAATTATTATACATTGCAGATTCTAAAAGAGTAATAATTAATCCTCCATCAGATACATCGTGTACCGATTCTACTAATTTAGATTTGATTATATTCTTTATAGAGTTTTGAATTTTATATTCATAATCTAAATTAAATCTTGGAACCGGTGATTCTTTTACTCCATGAATAGAAAATAAATATTCAGATGAGGCAATATCGTTTTCCGATTTTCCGATTAAATAAATTTTATCTCCTTCATTTTGAAATGCAAGAGTTGTTATATTATTCTTATCTTCTAAAATACCCATCATTGAGATTGTAGGTGTTGGGTACACCGGTTCAATTTTGTTATCTATTTGGGTTTGATTATAAAAGCTTACATTTCCACCGGTAACCGGAGTGTCAAATTTAATACATGCTTTACTCATACCTTTAATTGCTCCCGAAAATTGCCAATAAACTTCAGGATTATATGGGTTGCCAAAATTTAAACAGTTACTAATAGCTGATGGTTCACCTCCTGAACAAACTATATTTCGTGCTGCTTCGGCAACTGCTATTGCTGTACCTTCCTCAGGATTTGCATGTACATATCGTGGATTACAATCTAAAGTAAAAGCTAAAGCTTTATTAGTTCCTTTTACATTTACTACTCCTGCATCAGAAGGTAAATTAGTATTCATATTGTTTGTACGAACCATTGTATCGTACTGTTCAATCACCCATTTTTTTGATGCAATATTCGGATTTACAACTAATTCTTTAAGAACTTGTTTGTAATCTTCCGGCTCTTTTACATCGTTAATATTAAACTTCTTATATTGTTCAAAATACGCAGGCTCCTTGCTTTCTCTTTGATATATGGGTGCTCCACCGCCAAGTACTAACTCGCTTGCAGGAACTTCGGCAACTAATTCACCATGCCATAGAAACTCTAACTTATCTTCAGGTATTACTTCGCCAATAATTTTACAATTCAAATCCCATTTATCGAAAATATCTTCAACAATTTTTTCTTTCCCTTTGTGTACAACAACAAGCATACGTTCTTGCGATTCTGATAAAAGAATTTCCCAAGGTACCATATTATCCTGTCGTAAAGGTACATCACTAAGCTCTACACGCATACCACTATTACCGCTTTCACTCATTTCTGAGGTAGAACAAATAATTCCGGCAGCACCCATATCTTGCATTCCTACAATAGCATCAGTTTCGTTAAGCTCAAGTGTTGCTTCTAACAATAATTTTTCTTGAAATGGGTCGCCAACTTGTACCGAAGGTATATCGTTTGCAGAATCTTCAGTTAAATCAGCCGAAGCAAAAGTTGCACCATGAATACCATCTTTTCCTGTTGATGAACCAACAATATAAACCGGATTGCCAACTCCTTTTGATACAGCAGAAATCATCTTATCTGCTTTTACAATACCTGCTGACATTGCATTTACAAGCGGATTTTGTTGAAAACTTTCATCAAAGAATACTTCGCCACCAACTACAGGTACACCAAACGAATTACCATAACTGCTAATTCCGTCAACAACTCCTTCCATTAGCCATTTTGTTCGCTCATTATCAAGCTTACCAAAACGTAGCGAATTCATTTGTGCAATAGGACGTGCACCCATTGTAAAAATATCACGATTTATACCGCCAACTCCTGTCGCTGCTCCTTGAAAAGGTTCAACCGCACAAGGGTGATTATGGCTTTCTATTTTAAAAGCACATGCCAAACCATCGCCAATATCGACTAAACCGGCATTTTCTGCACCTGCCTCTGCAAGAATATGTTTTCCTTTTTTTGGTAAGGTTTTTAAAAGTGTAATAGAGTTTTTATACGCAGCGTGCTCCGACCACATTACCGAAAAAATACTTAGCTCTGTATAGTTAGGCACACGACCTAATATTTGCTGTATTTTCTCAAATTCTTCGGGCAATAAACCTAATTCTTTAGCCGACTCAATATTTACAATAGGATCTGACATTTTCTGTGTTTTTTTTTAATTTGTTGCAAAAGTAATAATAAATAGTAATTAATAATTAATAATTATCATTAAGTAATCAACATTAACAATATATAGTGAAAAATGTAAAAATCATACTTTAGGGTGATGTGAAATACATATATATATAGTAGTTTTGCCGACTATTAAATAACTTTTTAAACTTTAAAAAATGAGAAAAATTTCAATTTTATTATTTTCAGTATTGTTAATTTTTATGTCATGTGAAAAAGACGAAACTACTCCTACTAATAATAGTAGTAACACAAGTAATACTGACAATACAGATACAACAAGTATTAATGAAGGTGATGTTTTGTGGAAATACAATACCGAGTATAGTTATAAAATGAAATCTTTGTTAGTTATGGATAATAATGATAATATATATTTTGTAAGTGAAGAATCAACTTATATTAAATATATTTATTCAATAAAAAAAGATGGTGCTTTAAATTGGAAAATTGAAACTGATGATATGTCTTCAAGAGATTTAATGCTTGTTAATGATAAATTATTTTATTTGTCAGGAGAAAATAATCCTTATGGTTCGGCTAATACTGTTAGGTGTTATAATGTTGCTGATGGCTCATTGTTATGGACAAGCGAAGTTAATACAGGTTCACAGTTGTCATATTCAAACAACTCTATATATGTACTATACAATGTAGATAATTCAAACAGTGCAATTATTTCAATTAATCCAACTTCCGGTGCTCAAAATTGGAATGAAACTCTTACAGGTGTTTGCGATGCGTCGTTACGTACAAACGGAACTCATTTGTGTGTTACAGCAAATGAGCTTAAGTATGAAAATGCAGATAATACAGGTGGGGTTTTTATGTATAACGATAACGGAACAGGTATTACTGAAGCTTGGACATGGGAAACTACAGATTATCATACTAACAGAGCAACACCATTAAGCATTTTCGATGGAAATGGAAATGTGTTTTATGCCGATTTTACCGGCTCAACCACTAAAGTTAAATGCTTTGACGAAAATACAGGAAATCTTAATTGGGAAAAGAAAGTTGCAGATTTTTCATCGTTTAAAGCTAATATATACTACAATAATAATAAGGTATTTATAACATATTACGACCAAAGTTGGAGCGATCTTGTAATGACAAATAGTATTAGTGTATTAAATTCAGTTGATGGAGAAATAATATCTGTAAATAATGGGATTTTAAATTTTAATACTCCAACAGATGTATATATTGATGGAAATAATAATTTTATAGAATACAATACAGACCATACTTTAAATATTCACTCAGAAAATGGCGTAGTGAATAAAAAATACACTTTTGATCAAATTGAATACATGGATTGTAGAGATTTAAAAATAACATCTGATGGAAATATTATTATTCAATCTCCTGCTGATGGATATATTTATTGCATAAAAGCAAATTTATCTATTCCAAGTACAAATTCATGGACATATTTTGATGGAAATGCAGCTAATACAAATGGTATTAATTAAATATTTTAAAATAAACTAATTAAATAAAAACCGTTACAATAATGTAACGGTTTTTTTATATAATAAAATAAATAATAAACCGTTAATAAGCAATTAACAATATTTATATCAATACATTTTAGAACACAAATTGAATTTTATTAATTTGTAAAAAAAATTATATGGACAAAATAAAAATTCTTTGGGCTGACGACGAAATAGATTTGCTACGTGCACATGTTATGTTTCTTGAACAAAAAGGATATACTGTAACTACTGCAACAAATGGGCTTGATGCTATTGAGCTTGTAAAAAATGAGCCGTTCGATATAATTTTTTTAGATGAAAACATGCCCGGACATACAGGTATTGAAACTCTTAACAAAATAAAAAGATTTAACTCGGCTATTCCGGTTGTAATGATAACCAAGAGCGAGGCTGAAGATATAATGGAAGATGCTATTGGCTCTAACATTTCTGATTATTTAATAAAACCTGTAAATCCAAATCAGATTCTACTTACAATAAAAAAGAATGTTGATAATAAGCGAATTGTAACCGAAAAAACTACCAAAGCATACCAAACTGCATTTGGTAGGTTAGGTATGGAAATTAACGACTCGTTAGATTTTGACGACTGGAAAGATGTGTATAAGAAACTCATTTATTGGGAGTTAAAGCTTAAAAGCTCTGACGAAAAAACAATGGACGATGTTTTAAATATGCAGAAAAAAGAAGCAAATAACTCGTTCGCTAAGTTTATAAAAAATAATTATATCGATTGGTTTCACGATAATTCTAAAGCTAGGCCAACAATGTCTCACACTCTTTTTAAAGAAAAAATATTTCCATTCTTAGAAAAAGGCGAGAAAGTATTTGTTATGCTTTTCGATAATTTGCGATACGATCAATGGAAAATACTATTGCCATATTTTAATGAGTATTATAATATTGATGAAGAAGACATTACATGCTCAATTTTGCCAACAGCAACGCAATATGCGCGAAACGCTATGTTCGCAGGTTTAATGCCTTCCGAAATAGATAAACTATACCCTGATATTTGGTTAAACGATGAAGAGGAGGGGAATAAAAATGAGCATGAAAAAGATTTACTTTTAAAACAGTTAAAACGATATGGGCTTGATAAAAGTGTTTATTACGATAAAATTTTTAATAATAAACAAGGTTTAAAATTACTTGATAATATTAAGCAAGTTTTAAATTACGACTTTATAACTATTGTTTTTAATTTTATTGATATTATGTCGCATGCTCGTACCGAAATGCGTATGATACGAGAACTTGCTGAAGATGAAGCTGCGTATAGGTCAATTACAAAATCGTGGTTTGAACATTCATCAATTTTAGAATTATTAAAAAATTTACAAGAAGAGAATGTTAAAATAGTTATTACTACTGACCACGGAACTGTGCGTGTATTAAATCCTGTAAAAGTTGTAGGTGATAAAAACACTACCACAAATTTAAGATACAAACACGGCAAAAGTTTAAGCTATAAAGAAAAGGAAGTTTTTGAGATTAAAAAACCGGAGTTAGCATATCTGCCTAAATCAAATATGTCATCAAGATATATTTTCTCGCTTAACGACGATTTTTTTGCCTATCCAAATAATTTTAATTATTATGTAAAATATTACAAAAACACTTTTCAACATGGAGGTGTGTCGCTTGAAGAAATGATGTTGCCTTTTGTTGTTTTATCGCCAAAATAAATAATTAAAATGGAATTTATAATAAAAGACTTAAATAGTATAAATGCTGTTGCTAAAGATTTTTTATCTAAAATAGGGGATAATAAAATAATTAGTTTTAATGCAGAAATGGGAGCTGGAAAAACCACTTTTATCAAAGCTATTTGTAATGTTTTAGGCGTAACTGATGTTGCTACTAGTCCAACATTTTCTATTGTAAATGAGTATAATATGCCTAATGGCAATTTAATTTATCATTTCGATTTTTATAGATTAGAAGAACCTGAAGAAGCTTTAGATTTTGGGTTGTATGAGTATTTAGATAGCGGAAATTTGTGCTTTATTGAATGGCCTGAAATGATTGGCAATTTACTACCCAATAATGTTTTAGAAGTATCTATTAAAGTAAAAGAAAATCAGGAGAGGGTAATTAGTTTTTAATTCTTGGCATTAATATTGTAATTCAAAACATAAATTAAAATATAATAAAAATGAAAAAGAATTTATTAATAATATTAGTTGCTGTAAGTGTAATTTTTAGCTCGTGTTATAAAGAAGGCCCTGTTGGACCTTCGGGACCAAGGGGCGCCGATGGAAGAAATGGTGTTGATGGCAAAGATGGGGAAACATCAAAAGTTTACTATTTCGATATTGAGTTAAATAAATTTAAACCTCAAATTTATAATAGTTCTTGGGTTACTTATTCATTTATAAATGGCGTTACTATTACTGATATGGATATAGTTATGGCTTTTGTTAATTTAAGTTCTGATGGAAATGGTGATAACTATTGGCAAGCATTACCTCATAACGAGTATGTTGATAATTCCGATTTTTTTATTGAACATTCGTTTGGAATAATGGGTATAGATGACGATACCGGAAATGATGATTACTTAGCAGGCGATATTATGTTTTCGCTAAGAACAAACACAGGTGTTGCCCCTTATAACCCTATGAATTCAACTGCATTATTGCGTTATAATGTATATATATTAAAAGGTACACAGGGGAAAAGTGCAAAATTACCTGATTATGTTGATAGAAATAACAAGTCGGAAGTTGAAGCTTATTGTAAGAGCTTAGCATTAAACAGTAAGTAAACTATAGGTTATAAAATAGTTAATCAACTCCACCAAAAATACTATATTTATAGACTAAAGAAACAGCACCTGTACGCCCTTTTACCAAAAGTTTTGAGTAAATTCGTAAGCGTTCTGTAAAGTACATACTAAAATGCTATTAACCCGCATTATTCATGTAATTTTACAAAACCGAAGTTAATCTATTTATAACTAAGTGAATAACACAAAAAACTAATTATCCAAGTTTGGGTGATTAGTTTTTTTGATATACATTTTTCTTTTCCTGATACTTTGTTGCAAACCATTTGCAGTATTCATATACAGCTTCATGGTTCGACGTCTCGTGTCAGAAAAAGAAAAACGCATGAATAATGCGGGTTAACCCGCATTATTCATGTAATTTAGCAAAACTGAAGTTAATCTATTTATAACTAGGCAAATAGTACAAAAAACTAATTGTCCAAGTTTGGGTGATTAGTTTTTTTGATATACATTTTTCTTTTCCTGATACTTTGTTGCAAACCATTTGCTGTATTCATATACAGCTTCATGGTTCGACGTCTCGTCTCAGAAAAAGAAAAACACATGAATAATGCGAGTTAAAATGACGAAGCTTTAACCTAATAAATTAAGTATTATACCAACTTGATATCAAAGTACGTTATAAATAAATTAGAATATGTTTTTCTTTATTGAGGTAAAAATTCTTTGCATAGCAATAGCTATGGGAATAATTTTTAACAAAAAGAAAGA
>CAMZKE010000119.1 GCA_947311115.1 uncultured Bacteroidales bacterium
AATTTATCAAGTTCAAGCATTCAGGTTGATGGTTTAATACAAGCCGAAAAAAATTGGAATAATAATGCTACGGCTAGTACGGCTTTAGCTGGTGCTACTATCGGAACTGTTGAGTTTTCAGGTTCTACTAATCAAAATATTGGCGGTACTACTAATACTGTTTTTGAGAATTTTACTATCAACAATAGTGCCGGCATTACTTTAACTTCTTCGCAAGAAGTTTCCCAAGACCTTAGTTTTACTGATGGTATTATTACTACTAATGCTAACACTATAATCTGTTCAAATACAGGAAATAGTATTACCGGTTACAGCGACCAAAAATTTATATATGGTAACCTAAGAAAATATATAACATCAAATACATTAACATATAGTTTACCTGTTGGATATGGAACAAATAGTAGTGATTACCATTTAGCTGAATTTATTAATAATAATTTAACCGGTGTTACAGGTATTAATGTTTCTGTTAATACTATAACTGAAAGTGGAAATAATATAGACAGCAGATTAGACCCTACCAAAGCTATTCAAGACGGTACAATTTTAGTTAATGCCTTATCTGATGCAGAATGGTTGATTGAAAATATAGGAACTCCAACAAGTGGTAGTTATGGAATAAATTTATACGTTAATAATATTTCAGAATTATCTTCAGCTGACGATTTTGAGTTTTGTATTTTAAAAAGACCTTCATCTTCAAATGATTATGCAGATTGGGAATCTTTTGATGCAACAACAAACATACCTTCAGATAACCAAGGAGGTAGAACATATATTACTTATGATGGTGGTGGATTTCCTTTAGGTGATGGTTTCGCACAAAGAACGGGATACACTTCATTTTCAAAATTTATTATAGCTAAATCAAGAGACGAAGCTTTACCTATTGAGTTATTATCTTTTAACGCAAAGTTAAATAACGATATAGTAAATCTAAGTTGGGAAACTGCAATTGAAATTAATAACGATTACTTTACTGTTGAAAAAGCTAAAGAAGTAAATAATTCTAATGAACTAAAATGGGAATATGTGTTAAATAAACCGGGTGCAGGTAATAGCAATTCAATAATAAATTATATTGATTTTGATAACAAACCATATAAAGGAATTTCATATTACAGATTAAAGCAAACCGATTACGACGGAAAAACTTCATATTCAAATATAGAAGTAATAAATTACCAACAACACGACTCATATAATAAATTTACATTTATTGCATCACCAAACCCAGCAGTACAAGAAGCGTTATATATCTACAATATAAACGAATATAAACATAACGAAAAATTGAGGTTTGTTCTAACTGATATGTTAAATAGAATAATTATCAATAAAACAATAATAACTGATAATAACGGTTTTTTTAGAATTACACTTAATGAAAGAGAGCAATTAAAACCAGGAATGTATATTGTAAAAATATCATCAATATTTGAAAATAATAATGGTACTTACGACTCTCACCTTCAAAAAATAGTAATAGAATAAAAATAAATAATATGGTAACAACTTTAAAAAAACAGAATCTACTATCAACAACAAAATCATTAATGTTGTTAGTATTATTTTCATTAATGTACAACTCATCAATAGCACAAGTTGCTATTAACGAAGACGATTCTAACGGAGACCCCGCTGCTGCATTAGACATTAAATCTACAACAAAAGGTGTTATATTTCCTATTATGACGGAGACAGACAGGAACAATCTAAAATCACCTGCAAATGGTTTATTAATTTTTAACCGTTCCGGAGGATATCATAATTATTATGATGGAACCAATTGGTTGCAAATAAACAGAGCAGTTGTTACTCCGGCATCAAACCCAACAGCTGGTACAGGTACAGATATTGGCGTTGGCGTTGGTATTGCAGACCCTGATAACTCGGCTATATTGCATGTAAATTCTACAACAAAAGGTTTCTTATTACCAATTCCCGGTAATGGAACTCATCCTAATAATATAACAGGTATGATATATTATAATAATGTTGCAAACATGATTGTATATTATGATGGTACCGATTGGAAACAAATTACTACAACATCAACAGGAGTTGCAGGAGCAGGAGGAACTAGTACAGCTGCGGGAGTTCTTATAGGTACAGGAACTATTGAAGCGTCTGCAAAAATGGAACTTAGACCAACCGAAAACAAAGGCTTGTTAATACCAAGAATGACCTCAGCACAACGAGATGCAATAGACACTCCTTACGAAGGATTAACAATTTACGATACCGACAATAACGATATAGAATATTATGCCGCAAACACATGGTATAAATGGGATAATTCAACTAACGATTACGGTCAGATTATTACTAATCCGGGATTATCTTGTAAAGATATATACAACAATAATCCTGTAACAAACGGTATTGACGGAACTTATTATATTGACCCCGACGGAGCTGGAGCAAATGCGGCATACGCCTGCACTTGCGATATGACTACAGATGGTGGAGGTTGGACACTTGTTGAAAACACAGGTCCAAAAGGTTCTAACACAGGAAACACTGCAGCTGTTGGCGGAGCACCAATTTCTACAGCACAAGGCTCGGCATTAAATAAACTAAGCGATTCGGATATTAATTTAATAAGAGGAGATTATTCAACTTCAATAATGCGACTAGAAAGACCAAATAACCCTACATTATCAGCTTATCCTTTTTATTTTAAGCAAAATAAAGTATTTGTATCAAATGCATCAAGTGCACAATCAATAAGGGTATTTGCAAAAAATTATGCCGATGCTGTTGCCGGAACAAATATGTTTACAGGTTCAGGGTATTATTCAGGTTTTTCAACATGGGGAGATGGTGGAGCAGGTAACGAATACTCTATAATTTTCCATTATGGAGGTGAAGGATTTATCTCGTACAATAACTTTCATTATCAATGTGGTGGTTCAGGTAGCGATAGCAGAAGCGAGTGTAACGCATTATTATGGGTTAAATAAACAGAAAAAACTATAATAAAAGAGCTGTTATTTTATGTAACAGCTTTTTTTATGTAATTTTGAAAAAAATAAAAAAGATGATAAACACTATAAAAAATATAAAAAATACCGATAAAAATAATTTCTTCTTACTTGCAGGACCTTGTGTTATTGAAGGACGCGATGTAGTTTTTGAAATTGCAGAAAAAATTAAAGAGATTACAGATAAGCTTGAAATACCTTTTATTTTTAAAGCATCGTACCGCAAAGCAAACCGCTCACGCTTAGATAGTTTTACAGGAATTGGTGATATTGAAGGATTAGAAATTTTAAAAGAAGTTAGCGAAAAATTACAAATTCCTGTTGTAACTGATATTCACTCAGCAGAAGAAGCCAAGTTAGCAGCACAGTATGTTGATATATTGCAAATTCCTGCATTTTTATGTAGGCAAACCGATATTTTGGTTGCAGCAGCTAAAACAGGTAAAATTGTAAATGTAAAAAAAGGTCAATTTTTAGCCCCAGAATCTATGAAATTTGCGACACAAAAAATTGTGGAATCCGGCAATAACAATATAATGCTTACCGACCGTGGTACAATGTTTGGGTATGGCGATATTATTGTTGATTACCGCTCAATACCCGAGATGCAAAAAACAGGTTTTCCTGTAATTTTAGATATAACCCACTCGCTTCAACAACCAAACCAAACAAGTGGAGTTACCGGAGGCCGCCCCGATTTAATTGAAACAATAGGTAAAGCCGGTATTGCCTCAGGTGTTGATGGCATTTTCTTAGAAACACACCCAAACCCTGCTATTGCAAAATCAGATGGAGCAAATATGCTGAAACTAGATTATTTAGAGAATTTACTAACTAAATTAGTTGCAATTCGCAATGTTGTTAAGGAATTTTAATAAAAACATCAATATTAGCATTTGACACAACAATATTATTACTATCTGCACTATTTAAGTTAATACTATTAAACAGTAGCATTACTGAAACAGAATCGTTTTGAGCTTTAAAACTAAGTTCGTTTTTAGTTAAATTATGCGATAAATTATAAGTTCTCATCTTTTCCTTCCAAAAACTTAAAGTATTTATCTCTAATACTCTATTATCATTATCATCTAAAACATAATAATCCAATCCATTAATTGACAAAAACTTATACTTATTAATACTAATAATTTTCTCCTTTTCTGCATCTCCAAAATAATCATTAAATAAAAAATAATATTCGTAAGCTGAAATATCCATAGAATTCTGGTTATCGTTAAACCCTGCATTAAAATAATAGTACGAAATATTTTCATCTCCCCTATCCCATTGCGAGAAATAATCAACACCCATCAACTCAACTATATCTCTATCCTTAGTATAATACCTCACAGTATCAACAAATATTGAATCTAAATTTTGAGTAAATAATGGCTGCAATATACTATGTCCATGCATATTTACAATATAGCTTACTATTGAACTTATATTTTTACTCGTTTTAAAATCAATTTCTTTTTTACCTTTTAATATTTTTCCATTTTTAAGAATATTGTTTTCAGTAAGAATTATTTTTAATCTGTTAAATTGCGAATTTTCAGAAACACTAAACGCACTAAAAGGTCCTATTATTGAAACAATAGCAATTACTGATAATGAAATTGGAATAATTTTGATATTTCGTTGTTTATTAATTAACAAATATACACTAATAAACACGAGCCACACTGCTAAAGCCAACACAAAATACCTATTTTCGGTAATTCCATAATCGCTAATCCTTACATTTATGGCTAAAAAAAGTAAAATTATTAATGGAAATATTGCAAAATAAAACCATTTAGAAAATCTATAAATAAATCTATTTTCTTTTTTAAACTGAAGTGGATAAATCAATAATAACGAAAAAATACCTGTTATTGAGAAACCCAACACTAAGTACGATACCCAACCTATAGGCCACTCTCCTTGCGTTACAATTTTCACAATATAAGCATACAAAATCAATAAATATACACTTACTATTGGAAGCAAAACAAACTGGGTAAATATTTTAAGTCCTTTTGGATAAGACATATTACTTTCTAAGATTTCTATTTTTTCATGCACACCTGATAAGAAAAACCAGGGGCTAAAAACGCCAATAATTATTACCCATAATTCAAGATATAAATCTTCATTAATATGAAAATCAAACAAAGCATTAAATGATAATAATGCAATAGACAACCCACCATAAAGCACAACTGAAAAAAAAGCAGAAACTAAAAACCTTTGAAATAATACATTATTAAACTGCCAAAAGCTGTTGTGTTTTGCTTTTCGTAAAAATGGAGCAAACGAAACTAATAAGTGAAATATTAAAACTAATATTAATGAAATAGTAATATAATAGTCGTTAAATTTTGCAGTTTCGGGCAACCAAAAAGTGTAGAATACTAAAAAAACAATTGGTATTAAACTCGGTAAATATTGAAATATTTTGTTTTTAATAAAACTTTCTGCAATTAATTTTACTGATATAAAAAAAGGAAATACAATAAAAGATGCAAAAATAAAATTTGTTAAAATATTGTTTCTTAAATAAAAATCTTTTTGCTCAACAATGTAAATTGCAACTATCGACGTAATAACTGTTAACACTATTGCAAACGGAAATCGTTTTAATGAAAACAATGCTTTCCGAGTTATAGAACTAATAGAAGGGAATCTCATAATAGTATATTTTCGATAAATTTATAAAAAATAAACCTAACTATCTAAGAACAAAATATAAATACTGTTAAAAAGTATTCAAAATTAAATTGTAAAAATTATTATTATTTATCATAAAATATTAATTTAGTGCGATTAAAAAATAAAAACAATGAGCGAATCGATACTTAAAGCACTAATGCAATTGTTTGCATTAATAGCAATTTTTAACAAAGATGAAGATACAGACGACGAACACGGTAGAAATATTGTTGCTTCATATCTTCAAAAACAACTAAGTCAGGATTTAATAAACGAATACCTAACAATTTTTGACGATTTTTATAATAAAAGCAACAAGAAAAAAGGCAAACGTAAACTATCTTCCGGCTCGGTTAAAGTTCTTGTTATTTGCGAAAAAGTTAACGAAGAATTACGTCAAGAACAAAAAATATTAGTATTACTACAATTAATAGAATTTGTTAGTTTTAATAAAAACCACGACGATAATGTTATTGATTTTCTAGAAACTGTAGCTGATATTTTTAACATACCAAAAAATGATTTTTTAAACGCAAAAGCATTTTTATTTAACGAGTTAGATAATGTTGTTGAAAAAGACAAACTTTTATTTATAAACTCAATAAAGGACTTTAAAAAAGACAACTCCAAACATATTTACAACGAACGAATTGATGGACAAGCATTAATACTACAAATCCCTTCAACAAATACTTTTGTATTACGATACGAAGGAACTGACCAATTATCAATGAATGGTCATCATATTAAACCAAATACAGGATATATATTTGACAAAGGAGCATCGTTAAGAAGTCCAAAAGTACTACCTATTTATTATAGCGATGTAATGAACCGCTTTTTAGCATCTAAAACTCAGCAAAGGGTTATTTTTGAAGCACGTAAAGTTGATTTTAAATTCAAAAACAGCCCTAACGGAATTCAAGAATTTAATTTCCATGCAGAAGGTGGCGAACTTATTGGCGTTATGGGTGGTAGTGGAGCAGGAAAATCTACGCTATTAAACGTTTTCAACGGAAAACTACAACCTCAACAAGGGCAAGTATTAATAAATGGTTACAATGTTTATACAGAACCTGAATCATTAGAAGGAGTTATAGGTTTTATTCCTCAAGACGACTTACTTATTGAAGAGTTAACAGTATATCAAAACCTTTTTTATAGTGCAAAACTTTGTTTTAAAAAACTTAACGACGAACAAATAAAAGAAGAGGCACATAGAGTTTTACACGAATTAGATTTATTTGAAATAAAAGACCTTAAAGTTGGTGACCCACTTAATAAATTTATTAGCGGAGGTCAGCGTAAACGATTAAATATTGCCCTTGAACTTATTCGCGAACCTTCGGTTATGTTTGTTGATGAGCCAACCTCAGGACTTTCGTCGATGGACTCGGAAATGGTAATGGATTTACTTAAAGAACAAACACTTAAAGGCAAGCTAGTTATCGTAAATATTCATCAACCATCATCTGATATTTATAAAATGTTTGACAAACTGTTGTTGATGGACAGAGGCGGACATCCAATTTATTTTGGCAACCCTGTTGATGCAATTGTTTACTTTAAACGCTTAAGTAATTATGCTAATGCTGAAGAGAGCGAATGCCAAACCTGTGGTAACGTAAACCCCGAACAAGTACTTCAAATTATTGAAACACGAGTTGTTGACGAATACGGAAAACTCACACGCGAAAGAAAAACAAAATCATCAGAATGGTATAGCTATTACAGAGAAAAACTTGATAAAGAAATTACAGAACCTATTGTAAAAGAAGAATTACCTGAAAACAACTTTAAAATACCAAGCAAACTTTCTCAATTTTTAATTTACATAAAGCGTGATGTTTTATCTAAACTTACAAACAAACAATATGTAGGTCTAACTTTCTTTGAAGCACCAGTACTAGCCGTTATTTTAGGTTATTTCACAAAATATATTGCCGGTGATGTTTATATGTTTAGTGAAAACCAAAATTTACCTGGTTATTTATTTATGTCGGTTGTTGTTTCATTATTTTTAGGTATGACAGTAAGTGCAGAAGAAATAATAAAAGACAGAAAAATTCTTCAACGAGAATCGTTTTTAAACCTAAGTAGATTTAGTTATATAAACTCAAAAGTACTAATAATGCTTACCATATCAGCAATACAAACTATTAGCTTTGTATTAATAGGTAACTTTATTTTAGGAGTTCAAGATATGACTTTTAGTTTCTGGCTTGTACTTTTTTCAACATTCTCATTTGCAAATATTCTTGGTCTAAATATTTCATCCGCCTTAAATTCAGTTGTAACTATATATATATTAATACCTTTTATTTTAGTACCACAACTATTATTAAGCGGAACAATTGTAAAATTTGACAAATTACACAAAAATATTGCTTCGGTTAATTATGTACCTTTTGTCGGAGATATGATGACTTCACGCTGGGCTTACGAAGCTCTTGCTGTAACTCAGTTTATAAATAACGATTATGAACGTAATTTTTATATGACTGATAAAAAGAAAAGTGAATACGGTTTTATTTACAGCGCCTTAATACCGGAATTAGAAACGAAAATTAATATTATTTTAAACGATTTAAAAGTAGATTCATTAAAAGAAAAAACAGAAAAAAATCTTAGAATATTAAGAAATGAAATTGTTAAATTAGAAAACCGTTCTAAAATTAAATTTAAAGGAGTTAACAAAATAACTTACAACAAATTTAATGAAAGAGTAGCAAAAAAAGCTGAAAAATACCTAAAAGGCTTAAAGAAAATATACACAAAAAAGCGTTCAGAAGCAGCTTCTGAGGCAGATAAAATTAATAATAAATTAGTTGAAACATTAGGTAGTCAAGAAGCATTAATTAAGTTAAAAGAAGATAATAACAATATTGCACTTGAACAAATGCTTAAAAATAGCCAAGAACTTGAGCGTATTAAAGAAACCGATGATGAATTAATACAAATGGTTGACCCAATATTTAGATACCCAACTAATAATTGGGGACGAGCTCATTTTTATGCACCCGTAAAACGTTTTGCAGGTATGCTTATCCCTACATTACAATATAATGTATTATTTATATGGTTTACATCATTTATTTTATACATTATTTTAGTTTTTGATGGCTTTAGATTCTTAATTGAAAAAACATCTAATCTAAAATTATTTAAAAAGAAATAATTTGTAAACATTTGAAACATAAATAAAAGAGCAAATTTATTAATAAATTTGCTCTTTTATTTTTATAAAATACAAATTAAATACAAATAAAGTTTACACTTTATGAACTAAAAAATATTGGTTTTAAAATTATTATTATAACTTTGCGTGCAGAAAGAGTTGGGTTTATGAATAATTATATAATTATTTATAAACCTTATTTCTTTTCAAAATGAATCTGCAAAAGCAGTCTTTTTTTT
This sequence comes from uncultured Bacteroidales bacterium, assembly GCA_947311115.1. GTDB lineage: Bacteria > Bacteroidota > Bacteroidia > Bacteroidales > JAFGXI01 > DYMG01. The sequence goes on from CAMZKE010000119.1 coordinate 9,105, forward strand.
AATAACTTATATTATTAGTATGAAGTGGTTTAACAGACTTAAAAAAGGAATTAATACAGATACCAAAGATAAAAAAGAAATAACAGAAGGATTATGGTTTAAATGTCCTTCATGTAAACAAGTTATTGCTATGGATGACCACGAGGCAAACCTGCACGTTTGCGAATGTGGTTACCACGAACGTATAAACTCAAAACAATATTTTGAAATATTATTTGATAATAATGAATACAAAGAGTTAAATACAAAAATCACATCAGGTGATCCTTTAGAATTTACAGATACAAAAAAATACACCGACAGACTTGAATCTGTAATGAAAAAAACAGGTTTAAAAGATGCTATTACAACTGTTGTTGGTGAAATTAACGGTAACAAAATTGTTATTGCTTCAATGAATTTTGAATTTATTGGAGGTTCTATGGGTTCTGTTGTTGGCGAAAAAATTGCAAAATCTATAGATTATTGTATTAAACATAAATTACCATTTATGATAATTTCAAAATCGGGTGGTGCAAGAATGATGGAAGCGGCTATTTCATTAATGCAAATGGCAAAAACTTCGGCCAAACTTTCGCAACTTGCTGACGCAAAACTTCCTTATCTATCGTTTTTAACAGACCCTACAACTGGTGGTGTTACTGCTAGTTTCGCAATGCTTGGCGATGTAAACTTTGCTGAACCCGGTGCGTTAATTGGTTTTGCTGGACCACGCGTAGTTAAAGAAACTATTGGTAAAGATTTACCTGAAGGTTTTCAACGTTCAGAATTTGTATTAGAACATGGATTTTTAGATTATATTACACCTCGTAAAGAGCTTAAAGAAAAAATTGCATTACAATTAGAAATGTTTAAAAACTAACATTCTATTTTTTACAATATTTGAGGCTATCTAATTTAGATAGCCTTTTTTGTATAACCCTGATTAGATATTACTGGTTTAACCCGCATTATTCATATAATTCAATAATATTACGTATAATCTGCTTGTAAACAGTCGGTTATCACAAAACCCAAATCACCCAAATTTGGGTGGTTATATTTTTCA
>CAMZKE010000120.1 GCA_947311115.1 uncultured Bacteroidales bacterium
AAATTAAAATACAAATATTTATCTGCAATATATTTAACTATAAATATTTCAATGTTTCTAACAATTAATATTGAATATACAACACCTATAATTCCAATAAATATATTTAATATGTATGAAAAAATTATTATGAGAAGTAAATTTACAATTTGTATAAGAGGCAGTATTTTAGTTTTACTCTCCTTGTAAAATATGTATGATTTTAATGCGGAAAAAACTCTTCCAACGAAAGATATTGCAACTAATGGTATAAAAGTAATGGCTTTATTATAATTGTCATTAGAAATTAATGTTAATATTGGTTTAGATATAAAAATTAATAAGACAACTCCTATCAATACAGCAATGATTATAACATGCATAATAACTCTTATTTTTTTTGCATTTAATTTAATATCATCTTTCATAAGTTTAAAAACCATTGGCGAAAAAGCATTATTTAAGGCATTAAACCAAATTTCAATAACAGATACTATAACTACTGCTAAACCATATATTCCAAGTTGAGAAAGATCAGAAAATCGTTCTATCATAATTCTGTCAAGATTATATACTACTCCACCAATTATAGAACTAATAACTAGTGGCAATCCAAATTTTATTAATAAGATTGCTTTTTCTTTATCTATGCGTAAACCATATTTTATAATAAAATAAATTAAAAAAGAAGTAATTATTAAACCATACGCAATTGTTCTACTAACTATTGCTCCTTCTGCTTTCAAATTAAGGATAATAACACCAATAACAGAACCAATTGTCAAAAAAACAAGTGAAGAAACATTCAATAATGAATATATCTTTAACTTCCCTTCATTTCTAAAAAAGTATAAAAATAATTCATAAAAAACAGCAAAAATTGGATATATCAATACTAATAGGCCAAATGGATAAAAAGTAAAATCATCACTTGATTTTACAATAATATTTATGAAAAAGTTTTTAAAAACAAACCCTACAAAAAACAAAATAGTTTGGGATATCATAAGCATTGAAATTGTTGTTGACATTAATTTTTTCAATTGATTTTTATCTTTATAAAAATCCCAATACAAGAAACCAAATGCTTGACTTATACCTAAAGAATATACACTAGCTAACACCCCTGTATAAACGTAAAAAACATTTAATTTACCATATTCTTCAGGACTTAAATATTTTAGATAAATTGGAGTAAAGAAAATTGCAAAGGTTAAAGGGAGAAAACCTAGCAAAGTATATACTAAAGTTGATTTTAGATTCTTGTTTATTTTGACATTTGACATTACAGAAATATAATTAATTGAAATTTAACTCCCAATAACCTTTTTTTGGTTTACCTACACGTTTTACAATATTTATAGTTTTAAGTTTATTAATATTATCTAAAATTTTTCGCTTCGATATGCCTATATGCAAAGCCATTTCAGACATTGAAATTTTATTATTTTGTTTAATCAAATTTATTATTTTTATTTGATTATCAGTTAAATTATCGGAGACCTTATCGGAGACCTTATCGGAGACCTTATCGGGGACCTTATCGGGGACCTTATCAAAAGATAAAATTGTTTTTTGTTTTGAATAAAAAAGTTTTGTTAAAAATCCGCCTGATATTTCTTTATACTCGAATTTCATTGTGGGATAATTTGCAATATAATTTCTTATACGCCAATAGCCACTACCGTATTTTTCAATATCTTTAGTTAAATAAAGAGCTTCTGCAATTAATTTATTACGTGCCTGTGCCTGATAATCATCATTAGCCAAATCCTCTACAGTAAGCCCACCAAAAAGTTTACCTGCATTAAAAAATGTTATTTCATTATCAAATATCTTAATTTTTACGTCTGTATTATTGGTGTAATCTCTATGCACAAGCGAATTTACCAATAGTTCTCTAATTGCTTCAAGTGGGTATTCAGGAATTTCGGTACGCTGTGTGGTTTTTCCTGTTATTTCAAACGCAAATTTTAGATGAGATATTATAGTTTGCATCGATTTTTCGAGAACATAATACAAATTACCCGAAATCATATTATCTGCTACTATATACGATTTACTTTTAAACCTACCTATATGTACATTATATTGTATATCTTCCTTAGAAAATAATATCATAGCAGCATTTGTAACAATATTATTTTTTATTAACTTTATTTTTTTTAATGCAGCTTTACCATCATTAGGCAAATTAAATCGTCCTACCTCATTTACTTTTGTAATAAATTCTGATATTACTTCGGTATCTAAATCAGTATAATTAGCATTTTTATACGGATAACTATCCCAAGAATATTGCATTGAGTACATATAAATATCAGATATTTCTTGAGTTGACAATTGATGATTTGAGTTTTGTTTTCTAATATAATACCGCCCTTTAATTGCTATTGGCTTAACAGGATATTCTTTAACTGATACTTTTACAACAAGCTTATTTTCTATCTCAAAAAGATCAACGTCAGGTATTATACTTGGTTCCGTTTTGTTTTTTATCTCATTTACCCATTTTTGAATAGTTTCTTTGTTAATAGTTACTCCAACTATTTTACCCTCATCAGAAACACCAACCAATACAAAGCCTCCATTTGTATTAGCAAATGCAGAAATACTTATTACAGTATCTTGGTTAAACGAAGTTTTAAATTCAACAAATTCGTTTTCTCCTTTTTTTATTATGTTTAATACTTCTGCCTTATTCAAAATTAAAAAAATAGTTATTGGAAGCTACAAAAGTATGTTTTTATATTAAAAATGGAAATTTGTGAAACTTCTATAGATTCAAGTTGCAAATATAATCAATCTAAACAAATATTTTTTGTAAAAATCATTATCTTTGTCGAAATGCAAAAATCAATATACATATTAGTTTTTTTTTCGATAACATTTAAAATATTTAGCCAAAATATTATTATACCGTCAAATGTAGATAATCTTACGTTATGGCTAATTGCTGATAGTACTTATTCTTCAAATTCACCATTTATTGATACCGTTTATGATTATTCACCATTTCATAATCATGCGTATCAAAATTCAATAAATAATAAACCAATAATTGACACAGCACTTCTAAATAACCATAAAACCATACGATTTGATGGTGTTAATGATTTTATTTCTTTTAACCCAATAAATGATGTAAGAACTACTTTTTGGGTTATAAAAGAAGATCAAGATGCTAGCATTTCTTTTCGTTCGTTATTTGGGTCTTCTACAACTTATAACTTCATAAGAAGTACTGATAAAAATATATGGGGAGTGTATACAGATTCGGCTGTTAAAAATGGAAAAACAAGAATAAATTCAAGTTTAATTGACGGAACAAGTACGTTAATGCCAACAGATTTTTCTATTATATCAGTTATTACAACTGGAAATACAAATATATCAAATTTTAGCAAAGATAGAACCTTTTCAGAAAGAGTTTGGGATGGAAATCTTGTAGAAATAATTGTTTATAGCGATACACTTTCTATAATTGAAAGAACATCAATTGAACGATACCTTAGAGGTAAATACTTTCCTAATATTCAAGAACCATGTGTTGATTTACCTGATAATATTCACATCCCCTACACATTTTGCGATACAACAATAGACGCAGGAGCAAGATTCACAAACTACCTTTGGAGTACAGGCGACACAACACAAACAATTTCGGTAAATCAACCCGGGCAATACAGTGTAACGGTAACCGATATATTTGGTTTTCAGAGTAGCGATTCTCTTATGGTATATTATCCGCAAATAAACCAACAATTAGCAGATACGCTTATATGCTATGGCGATACAATTGAATGGAATACAGAATTAAATCATTCTTATAATTTTCTATGGCAAAATGGCTCTACAGATTCAATAATGCCAATATCGCAAGCAGGAGAATATTATGTGCAAATAACCGACAGTTTTGGCTGTGTTTACAACTCCGATACGGCACATATTACCATAGACCAATATCCAATAACAACAAGTTTAGGAAACGACGACACGCTTTGTGCGGGACAATACCTATATTTGCAAACCGGAGCAAGCCAAACAGTAAACTATTTATGGAACAATGGAGATACGACCGACTATACTGTTATCAATACAGCAGAAGACTACTCGGTTACAGCAACAAACACAATTGGTTGCGTGGCTACCGATACAGTAAATATTCAAATAAGCGGATATGCACCTATTCCAGGGTTCAATTATGCAAACACTTGTTTTACCGACCAAACAGTATTCTCCGACACATCGTACACAACCGATAACAGCAATATAACAACTTGGAATTGGGATTTTGGGAACGGCATCACAAGTAATATTCAAAATCCTGAATTACAATATATTGATACGGGTAATTACCAAGTAACACTTACAATAATAACCGATAGTGCTTGCGAAAATACAGTTAGTAAAAACATAAGAATAAACCCATTACCAATAGCAAATTACAGCAACACACAACTATGCGAAAAAAACAATATACAGTTTACAAACCAAAGCAACATAGCTACCGGAAATATAACAAATTATTTATGGAAATTTGGTAACGGCGATACAAGTATTATTGAAAGCCCTATGTATTTTTATTCTAATTATGGTAATTATCAACTACAGTTAATTATAAACAGCAATACTGATTGTAAAGATACTTTAACTAAAAACATTGAAATAAAACCTAGCCCTGAAACAGATTTTTACACAGGTTCTACTTGTAGAGGCGAGATAGTAAATTTTTACAACAACACACAAACACTTGTTTATAATCAAGTTTTAGAATATAATTGGGATTTTGGTGATGGTAATAATTCAACAAACGAAAATGTAAATCATTTATTTAATATAAACGATACAATAAATACCGTTTCGCTTTATGCTAAAACAATTAATGGTTGTAGTTATACAAAAACAAAGCAAATAATAATGCACAATATTCCGGTTGCTAAAATTTTAGCCGATGGTATTTGCAAAAAAAATACGCTTACACTTACCGAAAATAGTTATGTATTAAACGACACAATTGCATCGTATAATTGGCAAGTGAATAATGAGTTTTATACAGAGCAAAACCCTACAGTAATAATTAACGATGCAGGAAATGCTAATATTACATTAAAAGCATCATCAATAAATGGCTGTATAGGTATTGATAACAAGCAAATACCTGTTTACGAACTGCCAAACCCAAACTTTACAGTAAATCCAGAATACGGAATAGTAAATGAATTAACAAGTTTTACACCTACCGATACACTCGAAAACATTTGGGACTTTGGAAATGGTTTAAATTCAACCGATACTATTGCATACACTACATACACAAATAATGGCAGGTATATAATAAATCATTATTCAACAAATCATTATAATTGTACCGATTCGGTTTCAAAAGAATATTTAGTAGTTGTACCACAACAAGATATTGCAATAACAAATATTGAAACCGAAGTGAAAAATAATAAATTATACACATCAGTTAATATCATAAACTTAGGAAACCTGCCAATTTATGATATTGAGCTAACTGTAAGTCCTGAAAACCAATCGCCAATAACCGAAAACTGGGAAGGAGAACTATTATTTGGAGCCATTTTACCATATACTTTTAATGCAATATATAATATTGTTGATGTACCAAGTTATGTATGCGTTACAGCTAATTTAATTGGTAAATACCCCGATAAAAACCCAAGTGATAATACAAAATGTACTAACGAAAACTCCAATTTTGAATTATTTCCTATTTATCCAAATCCAACATCAGATAATATAACCGTAAAGTTTGCCTTACCGGAAAAACAAAAAGTTGATATTTTGTTAGTAGATAATTTAGGCAAAACTATATCAAACTTATATTCGCAAGAAACTCAAAAAGGAATTAGTGTTATATATTTTAACCTACCAAATATTAACGATGGAGCCTATACCATTCAGGTTAAGTACAAAAATAACTTTAAATCGATGAAATTTATTAAAACTGCTAAATGATAAATGATACTATTTAATAAACAATATAAAACAAGTAAAAAAAATGAATCTCCTCGCCGCAAGCGGACGAGGTATCGTTTTGGAATACTGTTCTTCTATACGTCCCAAGGGACGGGGAATTAAACCCAAACAGATTAAATATATTACTGATACAGGAAATTACATCTATATCAGATAACTACACTTTTTAATGCAAGAAAACCAAAACATAGAATTCAAAGAAATATGGAAAGACGATTATTTAAAACATATTTGTGCTTTCGCAAATTCTAATGGTGGAAAATTAGTAATTGGAGTTAATGATAATGGTGATTATATTGGTATAAATAATTCCAAACAGTTACTAGAGACACTACCTAACAAAATAGTACAATTTTTAGGTATTACAACAATTATTAATTCTATAATAAAAAACAATACTAAAAGTATAGAGATTGTTGTTTCGCAAAGTTCTGTACCAATCGCATATAAAGGTAGATACTATATTAAAAGTGGCAGTACAGTTCAGGAAATAAAAGGTCAAGAACTTAACCTATTTATTCTACAAAAAATAGGCAAAACTTTTGACGAATTACCATTAGAAAATGCAAGTATCAAAGACCTTTCTGAGAAAAGTATAAAAAAATTTATATCTAAAGCAATAAAAACAAATCGTATTCCTGAAAATACAATAACAGAAGATATAACCCAAATATTAGAAAACCTAAATTTAACAACAACAAATAATAAATTAAAAAATTCAACAATTTTATTATTTGGAAAAAATCCTCAAAAATTCTTTGGTTCAATTAGTTTTAGAATAGGTAAATTCTCTAACAATAATCATGAACTTTTATTTCAAGATATTATTGAAGGAAATATTTTTGATATGCCAGATAAAGTACTAAATATTCTAAAATCAAAATACTTAGTTTATGAAATTACTTATTCAGGCTTACAACGTATCGAAAAACTTGAATATCCAGAGGAGGCATTAAGAGAAGCTATTATTAATGCTATTGCACATAAAGATTACACAGGAGTTCATATCCAACTTAGTGTTTATAACGATAAATTAGTTTTATGGAACGAAGGTAAACTACCATCAAATTTATCAATTAAAGATTTACTTAAAAAACACCCTTCAAAACCAAGAAATATTGATATTGCAAATATTTTTTTTAAAGCAGGTTATATTGAAAGTTGGGGGCGTGGCATTTCAAAAATCTTTAATGCTTGTAAGCTGTCAAAATTGCAAGAACCAATTATTAAAGAAATTGCAAATGGTGTGCAAATTACTTTCTATAAAAATAATATAGATAAGAGTGTGGATAAGAGTGTGGATAAGAGTGTGGATAAGAGTGTGGATAAGAGTGTGGATAAGAGTGTGGATAAGATTCTTAAATTAATTAAAAACAATAATTATATAACTCAAAAAGAATTAGCAAAAATTACAAATCTTTCAATTAGAGGTGTAGAAAAAAATATTAGCAAATTAAAAAAGGATAAAATAATACAACGAATTGGTGGCAAAAAAGAAGGCCACTGGGAAATAATAAAATAATAAATGATACCATTTAATAAACCAACAATTATTGGCTCTGAATTAGAGTATATTAGCAATGTTATTAATTCTGATAAAACTTGTAGCGATGGGTTTTACACCAAAAAATGCGAATCATTTCTTGAACATAAATATAAGTTTACAAAAACCATATTAACAACAAGTTGTACCTCAGCTCTTGAAATGAGTGCTTTATTAATTGGAATAGAAAAGGGCGATGAAGTTATTATTCCATCATTTACTTATGTAAGTACAGCAAATGCTTTTGCCCGAGAGGGAGCAAAAATTATTTTTGCAGACAGTAAAAACAACTCGCCAAATATCGATGAGGATAAAATTGAACAACTTATTACAAACAAAACCAAAGCTATAGTTATTGTTCATTATGCAGGTATTGCATGTAATATGAACAAAATTATGAGTATAGCCAATAAACATAATATTTATATTATTGAAGATGCTGCTCAAGCTATTAACTCTTACTACAAAAATAAAGCATTGGGCAGTTTTGGACATTTATCTGCATTCTCGTTTCACGAAACAAAAAATATACAATCAGGCGAAGGTGGTTTGCTTATAGTTAATGATAAAAACTTGATAGAAAAAGCCGATATTATTAGCAATAACGGGACAAACAAAGCTGCATTTATTAGAGGCGAGGTTAATAAATACGAATGGCTAAATATTGGTTCGTCGTACAAACCCTCAGATATTAATGCAGCTTACTTATTCGCCCAAATAGAAAATATTGACAAAATTCATCAAAAAAGAATTGATTTATGGAATAGGTATTACAAAAATTTTAAAGAGATTTCTAATATAAAATTGCCATTTATTAATGAATATGCAACAAATAATGGGCATATTTTTTACATTATTTGTGAAAGTGAAGAACAAAGAAAAAATTTAATTAAACACTTAAAAGAGAAAGATATTACTGCAACATTTCATTACCAATGTTTACATAAGAGCCCTTATTATTTATCGCAAAATAAAGCTCAACAACTTGTTAATGCTGAAAACTTTGAAAAAACTATTGTTCGTTTACCTTTATTTTATGATTTATCTATTGAGCAAGTAGATTATATTTCTAATGAAGTGATAAAGTTTTTTGGTTAAACTGAATTTAGTTTGGGATTATTGATATAATAAAAAACAGTGGTAATTTGTGAAATTTGTCGTTAATAGATTTATTTACTTGTTAGCATTCATTAAAAAAAGAAAAATTAGACTTTAAAAACAGTTAAATTGCTCAGTCTTTAAAAATTGATTAAATTTGTAAAAAAGAATTAGAATGAAGAATGAAAATTTAATACGATTTGATTGGGCAATAAAACGATTATTAAGAAATAAAGCCGATTTTTCGGTTTTAGA
>CAMZKE010000121.1 GCA_947311115.1 uncultured Bacteroidales bacterium
AACTACAGGTGCAACAGGTGCAAGTTTTAGTGGCTTACCTGCCGGAGTTAGCGGCTCGTGGAATAGTAATACTGTAACAATAAGCGGAACACCAACAGCCAGTGGAACTTTTAATTATACTGTAAACTTAACTGGTGGTTGTGGAACTGTTTCTGTATCGGGAACAATAACTGTAACTCCTGATAACACTATTAGCTTATCATCAGCAGTTGGAACAGATAGCCAAACATTATGTATAAATAATGCAATAACAAATATTACATATACAACTACAGGTGCAACAGGAGCAACTTTTACAAGTTTACCTGCAGGAGTTTCTGGTTCGTGGTTAAACGATACTGTAACAATAAGTGGAACACCAACCGCAAGTGGAACTTTCAATTACACTGTAGATTTAACAGGTGGCTGTGGAACAGTATCAGCAACAGGAACAATAATTGTGAATCCTAAACCAGTTATTGATTCAATTTTAATAACTGATGTAACAGTTTGTTCATCTCCTTACGATGGTATTATAGAGGTTTATCCTAATGGTAATCAATACTCTTATGATGGAGGCTCATTTGTGACAACTAATATAATTGATACACTAAGTGTTGGTTCGCATACAATAACTTTAAAAGATTCAAATGGGTGTACCGTTGATTCAACAGTAACAGTAAATAGTAATACAGGAATTAGTATTGATAGTACTGTTGCTGGAACAATCTTATGTTTTGGCGATACTACAAATATTACAATTTATGATGGCGATGCAATACAATATAGTATTGATAATGGGGCTACATACCAAGCAAATAGTAACTTTACAAGTGTTGTGGCAGGGACATATTCTGTTATGATTAAAGATGCTTCAGGTTGTCAGGCGGTAGGAAATATTACAGTTACAGAACCTAACCCTATATATATTCACAATTATTCACATACAAATGTTCGTTGTACTACATTAGGGTCTATTGTTTCTACTTCATATGGAGGAATAGGAAATCATACTTATTTATGGTCTAACGGTGATACAACTGTATCAATTAATAATTTAATAGCAGATACATATATTCTTACTGTTACAGATGAAAATGCTTGTACAAATTATGATACTATATCAATAGGACAAGGAGGGAACATATCAAGTCATATTGCTGTTTTAGCAGATAATCTGTGTTTAAATAATGGTAGCGGAGAAGTTTTAACTTGGGCTTCTGATATTATTAGTTTACCAATTTCTTTTGAGTGGTCAACAGGAGATACATATACTGTTTGGGATACTGCAATGTCCATTAATAACCTAGTAGCAGGTACATATACGGTTACAATAATTGATCTAGATGGTTGTATAGATAGCTCGTTAGTTACTGTAAATTTAATTGATTCACTAAGCCTTACAGCTTCAATTAACAACATTAATTGTTATGGAGATAATAACGGAGCAATATTCTTAAATATTACAGAAGGAACAGCTCCATACTCAATAGATTGGGGTAATGGTATTGTAAATACTATTGATTCGCTCACTAACTTACAAGCAGGAATATATAATATTATTGTTACCGATGATAATGCTTGTACAACTGATACATCAGTAAACATAATAGAGCCTTTACAGATTGAAATAGCGAATACAATTACTAATGTTAATTGTTATGGAGAAAATACAGGAGCAATTTCTTTATCAATAACAAATGCTATTGAGCCATATTCTGTTAATTGGTCGAATAACGAAACAACAGAAAATATTAATAACTTAAATGCTGATATTTATTACGCAACTATTACTGATAATAATAATTGTACTGCAATTGATACTGCTATGGTAACTCAACCTGAGAATATTGATATTTATGGTACAATAAATAATGTCAGTTGTTATGGTTTTTCTAACGGAAGTATAAATCTTCAAATAACGGGAGCAACACCACCATACCAATTTATTTGGAATAATAATGATTTAACACAATCGTTAAATAATATTGTTGCAGGTACATATTCAGTAAGTATTACAGATGCAAATAATTGTAATTATACTAATACTTTTATCTTAACACAACCTGAATTATTGCAAGTAACAAGTAATGTATATTACAATAATAATCTAGGTAATATTGAGCTTGAAACAACCGGAGGTACTCCTGATTATGTATATAATTGGTCTAACTCACAAACAGGAAGTTCTATTTTAAATTTACAAGGAGGAAATTATATTGTTTCGGTTTCTGATGCTAACAACTGTACCGATACTTTATACTTTAACATTGATGAAATAGACCCAATTGTAATACCAACAGTTATAACTCCTAACTCTGACGGAATAAACGATACTTGGGAAATAAAAAACATTGAAAATATTGAAAGTGTTGAAATTCATATTTTTAACCGTTGGGGCGATGCGGTGTATAGCATAAATACAACCGGCGCAGATTATGCAAATAAATCGGTTCAGTGGAATGGACAGTTTAATGGTAAAGAGTTACCTTTAGGAACTTATGTGTACCTTTTAATTGCTGATGAGGAGGAATATAATGGTACTATTACAATAGTTCGATAAATTTACATATAAGTATAAAAATATTTAAAGCCGGATATTTTACTATCCGGTTTTTTTATACATAAGTATTATATATTTTTGTAAAAAATACACGATAAATATAATATTGCCGTTATACATACTATGAGTAAAAATATATTTCCAATTATAATAATTTTTTTTAGCATTTTTGCTTACTCTCAAGATGTTATTCTTACTGGAAACAATATAAGTTATAGTGGTGATAGTATAGTATTTTACACCTATAACGATTTAATTTGCAAAGAAGAAACGCCTATTTCTTATTGTATTGTAGATAGTTCAGGTAATTTTACTTTTAATATAAAAACTAATAATACAATATTTATTTATGCATATTTGGGTATTTATAAAGCCGAGATGTACATAGAACCAAATAAAAACTATACAATTACGTTACCAGAAAGAAAAGAAAAAGAAGGTAAAGATATACTAAATCCCTATTTTCATTATACCGAAGTATTAATTGGTATTGCCGAATCAAATAAATATGAAATTAATACATTAATTAGACGTTTTGATTATTTTTATGATGATTATTTATCAATAAATTTTAATAAGATACAACAAGGTTTAGATAATAAGTTAGACTCTTTTATTTTTGGAATAAAACGTTATTTCAAAGCTATTGACCATCCTTATTTTAACAATTATTTAAAATATAAATTATATTACCTTGATTATTTAAGTAATCATAAGGATTATAAATATATCACTCAGTATTTCTTTAAAAATAAGCCAATATTATATCATAATATGGCTTATATGGAGTTTTTTAATAATTTATATAAAGACTTCTTTTTTGAGTTTGGAAATACAAAAAATGGTAAAAAAATAAAAGAAGATATTGTTTTGGCAAAAAGCCCGGCTGCAATTCAAAAAACAATGGATTTAGAAGTTGCGTTTTCCGATAAAAATTTAAATAATTTAATAATATTAAAAGGATTGCACGATGCATATATTTTTAATGTTCCAAACTTATATCATTATCCTAAAGCACAATTAAATCAAACTGTTGATTCAATGATGATTTTATCGACAATACCGGAACAAAAACAAATTGCAAAAAATATAAAAGCTAAGTTCAATAATAAACCATTTGCTTATGGCAAATATTTACCCGAGATTACACTTTTAAATCAAGATAGTATTGAAACAAAACTTACAAGTTTTAAAGATAAGTACGTGTATATATCACTTACTATGACAAATTGTGTCCCTTGTCAGCGCGATATGTTATTAATTAATAAATACAAAAAAAAGTATAAGCGTACAATAGAGTTTGTTACAATAATAATTAATGAAGATTTTGAGATAATGACAAATTTCGTTAAAAAGAATAATTATGATTGGACTTTTTTACACTATGGGTTAAAAAAAGATATTAAAAAGATTTTAAAAGCAGACGTTATACCAAAATACATATTAATTGACCCTTATGGAAGAATAATTATGCCATCAGCTCCACCTCCCGGTGAGCAATTTATTATTGCTTTTAGGCGAATTCTTAAATATGCAAGATAAAATAAGTTAAAAAAACATAGTCACTGCGTAAGCGTGCAAGGTATTGTTTTTACTATTCTTTTCAACATTTTAAGAGCTCGAAATTAGTTATAATAGATAAAAGATCTTCATTATTTATAATTTAAATATTTATACTCGAATTACTGAAAGACTTATAATACATAAGCGGTTCAGTAAATTACTGAATAACAGTAATTGTTTTCACAAAAACTGGTTTTCCTATATCGTAAAACGAGGCGGAAATAGGTACAGTAATCATTTTAGGACTAATAATTTTTGTATCATCATCAAGCGAAATAAAATATTTTAATCCTTCTTTTAATATAAACGTATATTCTCCTTTTGCATTAGGTGTGTAAGAACCAATAAATTTGTTCGATCTTCGCTCATGTAAATTGATTATTTCATTTTTAATAACATTAGCTTTAGTATCTCTAATAAATCCTTTTATAACAACTGAAGTACGCTTAAGCAAGGATAATAAATCGATTTTGTATATATCTGTTCCGGTTTTTGAATTATTATAAGAGGTATATACCCTTTTTAAATCTTTAGAAATAAAGTAGTTTAAATTATCGTTAACAGTATTTAGCGGGTAACCCATATTTATAGGGGTACTCCATTTATTTTCATTTAATAAATCAGAGAAATATAAATCGTATCCACCTAATGATGTAGGTCTGTCGCTACTAAAAAACAAGGAGTAACCTCCATAATGGATAAACACACCTGTTTCGTTATATTCAGAGTTAATAGTTTCGCCCATATTTTGAACTTTTGCCCACTCACCGTTTGGCATAATATTGGAGAAATATATATCTTTTCCTCCAAATCCACCTTTACGATCGCTAACAATATAAAGTCTATCTCCATTATCGGAGAACGATGCATCTGTTTCGTTATATTTAGTATTAATATTTTCGTTTAATTTTTCAGGAATACTCCATTCGCCATTAAATCGTGACATATACAGATTATAAATACCATTGTCTTTTTTCTTAATAATTAGCTGATTTCCATCAGCGGAAAGTGCAACAGCAATAACACTTCCCATACTATTAATATTAGAGCTTATTCCTTTTAATTTTGTCCAAATACCATTTATTTTATGTGATATATATATATTGTTTATATTAACATCTTCAATATTCGATGTAAATACCATAATATTTTCATCAGCATTAAGTAATGGGAAAAAATCATTTAATGGTGTATTTATATTTGCACTAATTTTTTCAGATTTAATTTTTATTGGATTCTTATATATTTTTAAAGCATTTAAACATCTTTTTTCGAATTGAATAACTTCTTGGTTTTCGTTGGCTGCACCTTCCAATTTTTTATATTTACTTATAAGAGATAATGCTTTGTAAAATTTGTAATTATAATAGTATGCTTTTGCTAACAAAAAAACAGCCTCAGTTGGTGCTGCAGTATAATTATAAGCCTTATTATAGTCTGTAGAAATACGTTTATTAGCTTTAATTAAATATGGAAGTGCGTCTTGTTTTTTTTTGTTTACATTTAATAAACATTTACCCATTAAATAATTGTAGTTTCCGTTATCGTGTTTATCTAATAGAATATTTATATGAGGTATTGCCTCAGAAAATTTTTCTGATTTTATTAAATGTTTAACAGTTTTAAACTCATCTTTACTTGAAACAATAGTGTTTTGAGCTACTATTGATAACGATAAAATAAAACTCACTAATACTAAAATGTTTTTCATATGTGCGTGATTTGAAAAAACAATAATTTTTTAATTATACTTTTCTACATTTACAATAAATGCATCTTTATACCCTTTCGATTTAATGTTTTTTAGACTCTTTCGGGCTTCTGACATAGTTTTATAACTACCAATACTGTACTTATAATAACCATCGTTAGCTATAAATTCTTTAACCCCCTTTAGATTATTAAAAAACTTAATATTTATTGGATTTTTTAATGCTTTTAATTGAATTGTATATTCTGCATTTCCTTTTATTTCGCGCTGTTTATACTTATTAATATCTATAATAAATGCATCAATGTAACCTTTGTTTGTAACCTCATTTAAATGATTACGTGCTTCTTCTTTTGTTTTAAATTCTTTGTAAGTATATCTGTAATAACCATCTGCACCAAGATATTCTTTTATCCCTTTTATATTTTTAAATTGGCTAATTTTAACAGGATGCGAAAGTGCTTTAATTTGGATTGAATAAACAGCTTTTTTATTGTTAGAAGTGGTAATAGGATTTGGTTTAACTTTTATTATAGATTTATACTCTTTAGTGCTTATTATTTTTGCATCGGCAAAACCATTATCTATTGCTTTGTTTAATAATTTTATTGCTGATGATTTATCGGTAAACGAACCTAATGTATATACATAGCCTTTATTTGTTTTAAACTCAGAATATTTACAATCAACTGTTTTATTAAATTTCTCTTTTTGGATACCTAGCAATATGTAAAACTCTTTTGTTGTGTTATTACTACGCCTTGTACTACCTTTATATGCTAAGTTTTCCGGTACATAAACTGGTTCTACAACAACATTGGCAATATCAGTGTTTAATAGTTTAATATCTACTCTACGATTTAATTGTCTTCCTTCCGGATTATCACTACCATCAGGATTATTATTAATTGCTATAGGATTTCCTTCTCCCATTCCTTTAGCAACGAAACGCTCTACAGATATACCTTTTTTTGCTAAATAATCAATAGCTGTTTTAGCACGTTTTTCTGATAATTTTTTATTAAACGATGCACTACTTTTAGAATCGGTAAAACCAATAACTTCAACATATAGTGATGGGTTTTTGTTCATTAATGCATAAAGTTTTTCAAGCTCAATTTGTGATTCACGCTTTAAGTCTGATTTTCCGTAATCGAAGAAAATACTTTTAATTTTGTAATATTCTCCACTGGCAACTTCTATAGGGTACATAGTAATATTAACTATCATTTCCGGCATAGAATAATCATCAGGAATTATTACCTTTTTTGTTGCCATTTTATAACCATTTCCTCTAGCTTCAAGTGTTAATTCATTTAACAGAGATTTAAAAACATATTTTCCTGTTTCTACTTCCGGAATTATTCTTTGTTTAGTTTGTAATACATTTGGGTCGAGTATATCAAGTGTAAATGTACTATCTACTAAGTTATTATCAGCAAGTATAATATGCCCTTTTATTATTACTTTATTTGTTCCTATAGCTGTAGCAACAGGTAATGTTTCATTCGAAGCTTCTTCGTATTTGATAACTTTTTTTATACTCGAGCTGTCAATTCTATCATTAACCCGGTATAAATCAGCTAAATTCATAGGAAAAACTAAAGTGTCTGTTTTAGTACTTAAAAATTCTTTACTACCAAAATCACCAAACGTACTTTGCGATATAAATAATTTATATATGTCTTTTCCACCCATACCTTCGTATGTTTCAAGAGATATATATGCTTCTTTTCCATCTCTTATTGGTTGAAAAAAGATATCGTCATCCATTGTATTTGTTGGGTAACCCAAATTTATAGGTGATGTCCATTCACCAGCATCATTCATTGTGGAATAAAAAATGTCGTGCCCTCCAATATTATAGTGTCCCTGCGATGAAAAATAAAGAGTTTTACCATCATTTAAAATAAATGGGTATTCGTCATCAAAAGGAGAATTAACTTCCGGACCAAGGTTTTCAGCTGGTCCCCATTCACCATTTTCATCAATAGTGGAAACGTATATATCTAAACCTCCATATCCTCCATCTCGTTCTGAAGAAAAATATAATTTAGTACCATCTGCACTTAACGAAGCATGAGTTTCCCATTTTGTGGTATTTATATTTTTGTTGAGTTTTTTCATCGGACTCCATTTGTCTCCAACCCGTTCGCTCATGTATATGTTGCCTTCATCTTCTTTAGCTGTTAATATATCTTTACGAAGCAAAAATAATTTCCTGCCGTCTCTTGAAATAGATACTACAGAGGTATATTCATCAGCATTTAATTCTTTAGTTATTTTTCGTGCTTTTATCCATTCGCCATTTACAAACTTACTGTAATAAATATCTTCCATATAAAATTCATCAGGAACATCATTTATTTCATCAATTTCATCAACATCAACAGTTTTTTTAGGGTTTAGTTTATATCGTCTTCTCGATGTAAATACCATAGTTTTTTCATCATCAGAAACTACAGGGCTATAATCAGGATAAGCTGAATTAATTTTATCGCTAAGAATATCAACTTTCACATAATTTAGAGCGGATTGAACAAGTAATTCTTTGGCATTATTACATGATTCAATATCTTTACGAGTTATTTCTATTTCTGATAAATTATCAACATCTAAAAATGTTTCATATTTTTTATATGCTTCTATTGCTTTGTCAAACTCAAAATCTCGTTGCAAAGCCCTTCCTAAATATTTGTAACAATCGAAATGAGCACCTCTTTCTTTATATGAACCAACTCTATATTTTGGCGAAATGTTTTGTGTGGCTTTTTTTAAATATTTTATTGCGTGATGAGCATTTAATTTATCTTCGGTATAGCATATTCCTATTCTGTAATTAACATTCGCATTTGTACTATCCATCTCATAAAGTTTTAAATAAATGGGAAGGGCTGTCGTATAATCTTCAAATAAGAAAAAATATTCTGCATCTTGAAAATATCGTTTAAACTCTTTCTTGTTAACTTCCTGACTATAAGAGTTAAAGCTTAGTATTAAAATAAGAAAAATAAGAAAATTTCTCATAAAATTGGTTGCTATTTTTAAATGTTATTTATAGTAAAATACACTACCTACTACAATTACAACTAACAAATATATATATTTTTTTTTTTAATTTGCTATTAAACTGTTAAAAATGCGTTCTTTATATGCATAATGTTATAATTTATTTATATATTTTGCCAAATATACAGTAAAATCATTATAAATTAAAATTAACAAAAAAAGCTTTCTTGAAAAAATCAAGAAAGCTTCATTATCAAACCTTAAAACCGATTACTTTTTAAAGTAATCTTTTACCATATCATTATGTACAATTTCTTCTTTAAATGAATAAGCACCAGTTTTTGGTGATTTTACCATTTTTATCACTTTGGAAAACTCTTTTCCTGATCCTGTTTGAAGTGATGCTACTGCTTTCTTAGCCATAATAAATTATTTTATTTCTCTGTGAATAGTCATTTTCTTTAGAATTGAATTATATTTTTTCAATTCTATTCTATCTGGAGTATTTTTTCTGTTTTTTGTAGTAATATATCGTGATGTTCCAGGTTTGCCACTGTCTTTATGTTCAGTGCACTCCAAAATTACCTGTACTCTATTACCTTTTGACTTTGCCATAATACGTTATCTCTAAAAACGATTAATAATTTTTAATATACCCTTTAGCTTTAGCATCTTTTAGTGCTTTTTGCAAACCATTTTTATTAATGGTGCGTATGCCTGAGGCTGAAACTTTCAAAGTTATCCAACGATCTTCCTCTACTAAATAGAACTTCTTCTTAAACAAATTAGGAATAAATGTTCTCTTTGTTTTATGGTGCGAGTGCGAAACATTGTTTCCTACCATCACCTTTTTTCCTGTTATCTCACAAACTTTTGACATTTCTTTTACTTTTTAATCCATTTTTGAAATGGTTTGCAAATTTCTAAAAAATATTTGAATTATTCAAATATTTATGCACTTTTTTAATTTGTATTTTTTTTGAATTAAAACTCATAAGTAAAAGCCTAGTTTTCAATCCTATGAACTTTATTCACTCCTGATATTTTTTTAAGGTTTGAAATTAACTTATTTAAATCGTATGTATGATAAACATACAAATCAATTCTACCATCGAAAACGCCATCAGTTGAATTAAAACTAATAGCACGCATATTTACACCCAAATCTTTAGAAATTAGTTCTGTAATTCTATTTACAATACCCATTTTATCAATTCCGAAAAGTTGAATACTTACTAAGTATGAATATAACTTTTGGCTTTTCCATTCCGGAGTAACAATTTTATTGCCATATTTTGACATTAATTTAACAGCCTCTTTACATTTTCGCTTATGAATAGTTACGCCTTCATTATCATCTAAATAGCCAATAATATCGTCTCCGGGAATAGGATTACAACATTTTGCTATTTTAAAGTTTACATTATCAAGAGTTTCTGTAAGTTCAATTTTTTGATTCTTGTTTTTATTCTTAGATATTTTTTCGGCTTTTTCCTTTTTCTTTTTTGGTTTGGTAGTTTTTTTAACTTGTAATTGCCAATAACGAATCCACTTATTCTTTGATTTCTTCGCAATTATTTTTTTAACATCAGTTAAATCTACAACGCCACGACCAATTTTACAATAAAAATCATTTTTAGATTGTGTTTCATATCCTGCTAAAAGTTTTCTAAATATATTAGAATTTATTGTTAAGTCTAATTCTTCGAAACGTTTTTCTAATAACTTCTTACCTTTTTCTATATTCTTCTTTCGCTCAGATTTAAAAGCATCTTTAATTTTAGATTTTGCTTTTGCTGTTATAACAAACTCTAACCATTCTCGTTTTGGCGTTTGTTTTTCTGAAGTAATTATCTCAACTTGGTCACCACTTTTTAATACATGATTTAGTGCTACTAACTTGTAATTTACTTTTGCACCAATTGCCGTATTACCTATATCAGAGTGAATGTCATAAGCGAAATCTAACGATGTTGAACCTTTAGGTATTCTTCGTAACAATCCTTTTGGTGTAAAAACATAAATTTCAGACGAAAATAAATTCATTTTAAATTCGTCTAAAAATTCTAAAGCATCAGATTCTGGTGTTTCAAGTAGCTTACTTATTTCTTTTATCCATTTATCTAATTCATTTTCATTTTCATTAATTCCTTTGTATTTCCAATGTGCTGCATAGCCGCGTTCTGCAATATCGTCCATTCTTTTCGAACGGATTTGAATTTCTACCCATTTCCCGTCAGGACCCATAACAGTTGTATGTAAGGCTTCATAACCATTAGCTTTTGGCGTACTTACCCAATCTCTAAGTCTATCAGGATTTGGTTGATATATATCGGTAATTATAGAATATAAATTCCAGCATTGTTTTTTTTCTGAAATTTTATCATCGTTATCGAAAATAATTCGCACAGCAAACAAATCATATACTTCTTCAAATGGAACTCCTTTAGAATTCATTTTATTCCATATTGAATACACTGATTTAGGTCGTCCGGTAATATTAAACTGAATACCTGCTGAAATAAGTTCGTTAATTATTGGGAGTGTAAATTTATTTATATAGGCAATTCTTTGTTTTTCTGAGTCTAGTATTTGGTTAGTAATATCTTCATATACTTTAGGATGCTGATGTTTTAGACTCAAATCTTCAAGTTCGGTTTTAATAGCATATAAACCTAACCTATGAGCTAGCGGAGCGTAAATAAAAAGTGTTTCGCTTGCTATTTTTTGTTTTTTGGCATCAGGCATCGATCCTAATGTTCGCATATTATGAAGCCTATCGGCAAGTTTTACGAAAATAACCCTAACATCGTCAGAAAGAGTCATTAACATTTTTCTAAAATTCTCTGCCTGAAGTGATTGTGCTTCGAACTTGCCAGATATTTTTGTAAGTCCATCAATTATGTTTGAAATACGAGGTCCAAATAATCTTTCAATATCTTCAATTGTGTAATCGGTATCCTCAACAACATCGTGTAAAATAGCACTTACAACAGATTTAGTACCTAAGCCTATCTCTTTGGCAACAATTTGGGCTACTTCTATTGGGTGGTGTATGTATGGTTCTCCTGAACGACGACGTATTCCATAATGAGCTTTGTTTGCTAAATCAAAAGCTTTACGAATAATTTTCTCATTTTTCTCAATTTTACAGCCTTTGCAATATTTAAAAACTTTTTCAAATTCGTCTTTTATATGTTTTTCTTCTTCGGGTGTAAAATCAGCCATTTTGTAATTATTTTCTACAAAAATACAGAAAAATAAGCATGATTTAAAAGAAAAAAAGCTAACATTTCTGCTAACTTTTTTAAACTAAACTAAATTGTTTTTATCTTGATAAATGAACAAAACTCTTATAAATAAATCTTTTCCCATCGGTATCAATACCACTTACTATATAATAATATACTCCAACAGATGCATTATCGCCTGATTTTAGTTTGCCATCCCAACCTTTATTTACATCAGTCCAATGTGCTATTTCTATACCTGATCTATCGAAAACCTTTGCATAATACTCTGTTAATGGTTTAGGATTTAATATTAAAACATCATGCTTGCCATCGCCATTAGGTGTGAAAATATTAGGCATTTTAACTTCTTTTTCGTCAATAGTAACTTTTAATATTAGCGAATCTTTACACCCATTATTAGTTACTGCTAATAGTTTAATGTTAAAATCGCCTGATTTTGTATATGTATGTTCCGGATTTTCTTCATTTGATGTTACTTCATCGCCAAAATTCCAAAGATAATTTATATGTGTATTTTCATCAGAGTCTAATTTTGTTCTGTTTGTAAAATAAAATGGGATATTAACGGCACTGTACAATTCGGTATGATAAAAATCTGCATTTATATTATCTTTGTTGGTTATGTTAACATTCAATACATCTGAACAATATGTATTACTTACTGTAATATTGTAAGTATCAGCCGAAAGGTTTTTTCTGTAGTTTTTATTTGTTGTAAAACCATCATTCCATCTGTAATTATACTTACTATTGGTAATAAAATGGATTTCGGCATTGTTATTTGCACAAACTTCATTTGTTTGTTTAATCTCAATATCTGATTTAGGCTGGTTTATAAAAGTAATTTTTACTGTATCTTTGATATAGTTATCGGCTATTTTTTCTTGCCATATTAGGATGAAAGTACCTGGGGCTATAGAAGTAATTTCTGTGTACGGGTTGTTTTTATTGTTTATAACAATATTAGCATCTGTTCTCCAAAACCCATTTTTTACATTAATAGGTTTCATATTAAATGTATTTCCGCAAACTATAACATCAGCTCCTGCATTAATATTTTTATTAATAACAGCTACTTGTGTTTTCTCTTTTGGAGTGTTTATTATTTTAGTTTCAATTGAAACTGTTTCATTTTTTGTTTTGTTTTCAATTGTCTTTTCTTTAACTAAAGGGCTTGATTTAATATCTTTAATTTGCTCTTTTTCAACTATAGAAACATTGTTAGTTTTAGCTATATTTTTTTGTTCTTCTTTATCATTATTGTTAAATAAAACTACCGATATTACTGTAATAGCAACTATAGAAGCTGCAATATAATATTTATTACGAGTAATAAAACTCGAATTAGCTCTTCTAATTTTGTTCTTAATATTTTTAAGAATAAAATCAGGAGGAGTTTCCTCGTAATTATTTAATTTATTTTTAAATATATTTTCCATTTGTTTAAAAATCAAAAATCAATTTTTTGTCTTTGCCAGAGTCGATATAAGCTTTTGCTATTTTTGGGTACAGTTTAAACACATATTGTTGTAGCATTTTTTTTGCTTTCATCAATTGGGTTTTTGATGTGCTTTCTGTATAACCCATCATTTCGGCTATTTCGTTATGTTTAAAGCCTTCAATAGCATAAAGGTTAAAAACCATTCTGTAACCTTCGGGTAATAGCCGTATAAGACCAATAAGCTCTTTGCTTGTTAGCTTAGAAAAAACATTTTCAGGAATAACTTCTTCATAGGTTATTTCATCGTCTGTTGAAACTGTATTTTCCTTAATTTTTTTTCTGTAATGATTAATACTCACATTTACAACTATCCTTTTTAACCAACCTTCCAAAGAACCTTCATTTTTAAAGCTATCGATATTCTCATAAATTTTTATAAAACTTTCTTGAAGAATATCTTCAGCTTCTGTTCGTTCTTTTGCGTATCTTAAACATATACCAAAAAGAACAGGCGAATACTTATTATACAACTCAACAAAAGCTGATTCAGAATTTTTTTTCAATAATTCTATTAATTTTTTCTCGTTGAGCATTCTTGTGCATTCTAATTTTTAGACAAATCTCGATTTAAAATAGTTGTCTGGAAAGGTGAAAATATTTATAAAACATAAATCTGCCTTTGAATTATCATATCAAATAGCTTTGTATTAACAGAATTTAGTCTTTTTGTATTTGTTAACCCTACATAAATAACAAATGTAAAAAATAATTAATTGATTTGAATAATTAAATGAAAATATTTATTTGATTATTATTTCAGCCTTACGTTTTAAATAATCTTCGGTGTTTGATTGTAGTATACCTTTTCCTTGTGCGTTTATTTTATTCTTCGGTAAACCTTTAGATATCAGATATTTCCTAACTGAATTTGCTCTTTGAATACTTAAGTAGTTATTATATGTAATACCTCCTTTTGGGTCAGTAAATGCAATAATAGTTATAGTATTCTCGCTTGTTATTTTTGCAATTATATCATCAATAATCAATTTTGCTTTAGTTGATAATCGATACTTATCAAACTCAAATAAAATTATTTTGTTATTGTTATCAGTTGCATTTATTGTATTACTAAACTTGATTTCTGCACGTCTATTTAAACTATCAGTTTTAAATTTTGTAGTTTCTCCTTTTGGTACTACAACTATTTTTTCATCAGAAATACCTTTGTTTATTAAATATTTTTTAACAGAAATTGCTCTCTTTCGGC
The DNA here is from genome assembly GCA_947311115.1 of uncultured Bacteroidales bacterium. GTDB lineage: Bacteria > Bacteroidota > Bacteroidia > Bacteroidales > JAFGXI01 > DYMG01. The sequence goes on from CAMZKE010000121.1 coordinate 14,788, forward strand.
TTAGTTTTTTATTATATTCTTCGCTTCCTTTTTCATCGGCATAAGCATATACTTCTATTGTTTTATCATGTGAGTTTTGGGCAATAATGTTTAAATATTTTTTATATTCATTTTTAATAATTGAGCTATTAAAATCGAATAAAACAAACTCGCTTATACTATTATTTGTTATTGGTTTATTTGGGATTACATTATTAGTTGTACTATTGTTGTTATTATCACTATTGTTGTTATCTGCAACAATAGCAATTGGTTTTAATTCAACAATTAACTCTTTTGTGTTCTCATTATAATTAGATAAATCAATATTTACTTTTTTATCTGAAAAGCCATCAGCAGTTACAACAAAACTAATGTTTTGTTTTTGAGCATTAAATGTAAAAGTATTTGTATTTAGTTGTAGGTCAGTAATTAGGCTGTCAGTTTTAATTTTGAAAGTATTCGGTAAATTGTTATTTGTTTTAATTTTACCGGTTACAGCAATTGTTTTAGGTGCTTCTGTAACAATTACACTTTCGTCTTTAGCAAGTTTTGAGAAAGTAAATTTATTTCCTTGGCTGGCTACGTAAAACAAGTCGTTACGTGGCGAGTTTAATACAAATCCCACGTTTTCTGCTTTTTGAAATTCTCCATTTATTATTTCTGCTTTAAAAATATCGTAGCCACCTATATTTTCATGACCTTGCGAGCAAAAATATAATTGTGTATTATCAGCTCCAATAAATGGTAAATCCTCATCGTATTTTGTATTAATTTTATCGCCTAAATTTATAGGTTTGCCCCATTTGCCATTTTCATCTAGTGTTGAATAATATATATCGAAACCACCAAAACCACCTTTTCTTTCTGAAGTAAAATATAATGTTTTTCCGTCAGGTGTAACGCTTGCATGTGTTTCCCACAATTTAGAGTTAATATTTTTATTTAGTTTTTTTATTGGCGTCCATTTTTCATTAATATAATGACTTACGTATATATTACCGTCGTCGTTATCATCTTGCACCAAGAATAAGGTTTCGCCGTCAGCACTCATTGATACAGGAAAAGCTTGATGTTTAATTTTTAAATCTTTTGTTATATTTATAGGCTCTTGCCAAACTCCATTTACTTTTTTTGAGAAATAAAAATCGTCGGTTTTATAATTTTCGTCATCTTGTTCGTAATTAATATTTCCAAATGTTACATTATTCTCACCATAAGCAAAAATACTAACGGTTTGGTCGATAGAAACCAAAGGGAAACTTTTGCTCTTTTTGTTGTTTACTATTTTTGGACCTAACTCAACATCTTTTGTTATATTGTTGTTTTTTGAAAGCTTTTTTGCTGTATTACAATTATTTATTTCACGATTTACATAATCTGAAAATTCTCCTTTTTTACCATTTAAAAGAGCTAAGTAATTTTCATATGATTTAATTGCTTCATCAAATTCATATTTATAACGAAGCACATCGCCATAAAAAACAAACGCATCGATAGGTGCCGATGTTTCTTTATAATTACTTTTGTAATTTATATTTGTGTTTTTTACTGCAATTGCAAGATATTTTTCAAGTATATCGTCATCTACATTTTGATTATCGAATAAAATTGTAACTGCTAATTTATAATTATAATTAGAGTTATTTTTATCTATTTTAACTAGCTCGGCATATAATGTGCGTGCATTGGAATAATCACCTTCCATAAAATACCACTCAGCATCGTTAAAAGAAGTTTTAATGCTTTTTTCAGTAGTTATATCTTTAGAAAAACTGCAAAATGAAAATACTGTTAATAATATTATTGTTAATGTTTTATAGTACAATTTGTTGTAGTTATACATGTTTCTAAATTGCAATGTACAAAAAAATATGTTAAACCCCAATTTACTATAATATAATTTCATTGCAGTATCATACTTTTTTTCAAAAACAACTATAAATTCACGTTATTTATTATAGCCTCTCTCTTGCTCCCTCTCCAACAGGAGAGGGGGACGCTTGAGATTGGCTTTTATGTTTATTTATTTTTTAAGTTTTTTTATTTCTGTTGCTTGTTTATCGAGCTGTTCTTGTTGTTTTATTATGTAAAGTGTAAGCTCTTCTACTTTTTTAAGAAGTAAGTTTAAGTGGTTTTCTTTTCTGATAGAATGTTTAACCTCTCTTTTCATCGCAAATTTACTAAAAAGTTGCATACACTAATTGAACTTACGAGATTTATTAATTAATCGACTTTTAATAAAACTTTAATATTTGTATATTTTATTATTGACCAATTATTCTTTAGGAAAATATACGGGATTTGCATCGTTAAATTTTCTGATGTACATATACGATAATTGCTTTCGTTTGCGCTTTTTAAAAGCCATGTATTCATCGTAAGTTTTTTTGTCGGATACTATCAGTTTTTCAACATTTTTATAATTATTTTCATAAACAGTACCATCTTCTAAATTAAGTAGAAATTGTTTTGTTTCTTTATCTTCGTAAGTGGTTGTTGGCCCTACACCACCATAATAGCTGCCATACATCATATCTGGCTCGGTTCTAATAACTGTTACACTTGCTATAAATTGTGATATTTTACCAATTGTTGGCAATCTGTAAAAATTACCATTATAATTTATATATATTGTATTATGTTTTGAATATCCCCATAAGTGTTTAGGCTCAACAGATTGCCTTATACCATTTGTATCGTAGAATGATATTTTCTCTTTTTTTAATAATTTATTAAAAAAATCAATATCGCTTAAAGGAATATTTGTAACAATTGTTGATATTGTAATAGGGTTGTTGTTCTTAAATGATTCAAAATCAATATAAATACCTTCTTTGAATTGGTATTCAGGAGTGTATTTTACAAGATTATTATCTTGGCCAAAAATAGTAAATGTACTAATGATTAATAAAAATAATATTTTAAATATTTGTTTCATTTATTTTGTAAACAATAGTTTACTTTTCATCTTTAAACCAACTTGCATACATTAAATAGTTGTTGGCTATTTTTTGTATCATTTCTTTCGATTGCCCTGGTTCAATTGTTTTAATTCGTTTTGCAGGAACTCCTGCATAAATACTATTTGGCTCTACTTTAGTACCTGTAAGAATTAATGAGTTTGCTGCAATTATTGAGTTCTCTCCAATTACAGCATGGTCTAAAATTGTTGCACCCATACCAACTAAAACATTTTTTTCAATTTTAGCCCCATGAATAGTAACATTATGTCCAACTGAAACATTATCGCCAATTTCTACAGTTGATTTTTGGTAAAGCGTATGCAAAACTGTTCCGTCTTGTATGTTAACTTTATTGCCTATTCGTATTGAGTTAACATCGCCACGAATAACAGTATTAAACCAAAAACTGCAATCGTCTCCAATAATTACGTCTCCAATAATTGTAGCGTTTTCAGCTAAATAACAATTATTGCCAAATTTTGGATCGAATCCTCTAACCGATTTTATTAATGCCATTTTTTAAGTTAAAAGTGTATAATTAATATATAATTATATACTATTAATTACATATTGTTTTATAGTCCAAGTTTTTCAACAATCTCGGGTAATTTTCGAATATAAGCCATTTCTTTCCATTTTTGGCGAGCTTCCATTACCGGAGCACCAAAATAAACTTTACCGTTGCCTTCAATAGTTTTATCAACAGCTGATATTGCAAGAATTGTAGCTCCTGATTTTATAATAATATCTTTATTTATTGAAACATTTGCCCAGATATTAACATCGTCTTCAATAATTGTAACACCTGCTATAGCACAGTGTGCCCCAATTAAGCAACGTTTCCCGATGTATGTATCGTGCCCTACTTGAGTGCCATTATCAAATTTACATCCTTCATCAATAATTGTATCCCCGGACACGCCTTTGTCAATAGTGCATTGAGCTCCAATTTCAACATTATCTTTAATAATAACATTTCCGCAAGAGTGCATTTTATGCCAACCATCTTGTCGTTTTTGAAAATAGAAAGCATCAGCTCCTAGAATAACACCCGAATGTAAAATTACATTATCGCCAATTTCAACATTATCGTAAATACTAACATTTGCATGAATAATACAATTTTTACCTATTTTTACATTATTTCCAACAAAAGCACCTGCTTGAATAACAGTGCCCTTGCCAATTGCCGCTGTTTCGCTAATATTTTTATCAGATGGTGAAAATGGTCTAAACTTACGAGTTAAAATATTATAATCACGAAATGGGTCTTCAGAATAAAGCAATGCTTTTCCTTCAGGTCTATCAAGTTTTTTATTAATTAAAATAATAGTAGCATTAGAATTTAGTGCTTTATTATAATATTTAGGGTGGTCAACAAAAGTAATATCGCCATTTTCGACCATATGAATTTCGTTAATACCTGTAACAGGAAAATTTTTATCGCCAATAATTTCTGCATTAATTATACCGGCTATTTCTTCTAACTTGTAAGTTCTTGAAAATTTCATATTAGTACTTTTATTTAGAAATTGTGTTGTATTTTGATTTTATATAAAATTATAGTTCGATGCTTTTAAAAACTTACGAAGAAATAAAATTTTATATATAGTTGCTGTTTATGATTTTACTCGTTCTGCATAAGATACATCTCTTGTATCCACTTTAATAACATCATCTTGATTTACAAAAAGAGGAACCATTATCTCTAATTTATCATCTAATGTAGCTTTTTTTAATGCTGTTGATGATGATGTATCTCCCTTCAATCCGGGTTCAGTATATGTTACTTTCATCTCTACGAATGGGGGTAAATCTACCTGTAAAGGTGTCTCTTCGTCAGCATGAACAACTATATCAACGTTCATTCCTTCTTTTAAAAGTAAATGATTGTCTATTAGTTTTTCACTTATTGTTACTTGTTCGTATGTTTCGTTATGCATAAAAACGTATCCCATATCATCTTGATATAGATACTGATGAGGGCGACGCTCAATGCGAATAGTATTAATTTTTGCACTTCCTGCAAAAGTGTTGTCAATTACTTTACCTGTTTCTAGGTTTTTTAATTTTGTACGAACAAACGCAGGACCTTTTCCCGGTTTTACATGCTGAAACGATACTATTGAAAATAAATTTCCATTATATTCAATACAAAGACCGTTTTTAATATCTGAAACATTTGCCATTTTAATTATTTTTATTAATTTATTACAAAAGTAACAATTACAAGTTAATGTACAATAATGAACTAATAATAATAACAACACTTCGTTAAATTTACAATTAATAATCTATAATTAATAATTACAAGGCTGATTATCAATAATAGAAATAACCCGCATTATTCATGCTTTTTTCTTTTTCTGAGACGAGGCGACAAACCATGTAGCTGTATATGAATACTGCAAATGGTTTGCAACGAAGTATCAGGAAAAGAA
>CAMZKE010000122.1 GCA_947311115.1 uncultured Bacteroidales bacterium
GAGTGATTTAATGAATCTCCTCGCCGCAAGCGGACGAGGTATCGTTTTGGAATACTATTCTTTTATACGTCCCAAGGGACGGGGAATTAAACCCAAACAGATTAAAATTTATCTTGATAATTGGTAAGAATGTCAATAAATAAAGGAATTCATGTTTTGAGTTCCTTTATTTACTTTAAAAACTCATTTATAAAACGTTTCTTATTCTTTAAATTTGCAAAATAACAATCTTATATTTAACCTATATTATTTACCTGGTTTTAAATAAATTAACTTCATTTTTATTATATTACATGAATAATGCGGACTAAGTCAGTTAAAAAATTTTATTTTTTGGTTTTATAGCAATAAAATTTTTTAAATAATAAGGTTCGAAATATGCAACATCTTCAAATTTTTGTGATTTAAAATTACTATAAGAAACTTCTATCATGTTCTTTGCTGAAGCTACTATATCGGTATTAAATATAGCATTATTATTATTTAGTATTTCACTAAATTTTGCACTACCAGAACCTACAAAAACAATTTTGTTAGATTCAAGAAATGAAGAATAAGATTTATTAGTTAAAATATCGGCAGAAACATCCTTAATCTTACTTAAGTCTGAACTGTAAATTGCAGAATACACTTCCATACGACGAGCATCAATCATAGGACAAAACTTATGATTATTGTATTTTTCGGTGTTAATTGTAGCGTTAGCCAAAGCGGTTAATGTGCCAACCGAGATTAGAGGAATATTTAAACCATAGCATAATCCTTTGGCAGTAGAAACTCCAATTCTTAAACCAGTATACGAACCTGGTCCTTTTGTTACAGCTACTGCATCTAAATCGTGAAGAGTGTACTTTAACTCATTAAATATTTCTTCAATAAAAACAGTAACAAGCTTAGCGTGAGAGCGTTCCTCGGCACTTTCTTTTATTGCAATTAACTCGTTATCCATAGCAAGTGCTACAGAGCATATTGTTTCAGATGTTTCAATATTTAATATAAGTGCCATAATCAAAATTAATAAGTTACAAAAATATTAATAATTTGTTACAATAAGACTTTGAAAGTTTAATATAAGTAATAAAATTGTTACTTTTGTAGTTAATCTAATTCTAAATTTAGAATAAATAATTTTATGGATTTTTCAGCAAAGCAAATTGCAGAACTTTTAGATGGTGAAATAGTAGGTGATGAAAATAGCATAGTTTCAGATATTTCTAAGATTGAAGAAGGAAGAAAAGGAACTATTTCATTTTTAGCAAATCCTAAATATGAAAAGTATATTTATTCAACAAATGCGAGTATTGTATTAGTAAATAAATCGTTTGAACCTACCCACAAAATTAAATCAACCTTAATAAAGGTAGATGATTCGTACAAATCGGTTGCTACATTATTGAGTTTTTACGATAGCGTTGTAAACAATAAGCAAGGAATAAGTGAATTAAGTTTTATATCAAAAAATACTGATTCGAAATACTTATTATATTTAGGCGAATTTTCTTTTTTAGGAGAAAATATTAAGATAGGTAAGAATGTAAAAATATACCCTCAAGTTTACGTTGGTGATAATGTAATTATTGGCGATAATGTAACGCTTCATGCGGGAGTTAAAATATATCATGGTACAATAATAGGAAATAATTGTGTAATTAATGCGGGTAGTGTTATTGGTGGCGATGGCTTTGGTTTTGCTCCAAATGGTACGGATTACAAACGAATACCTCAAGTTGGAAATGTTATTTTAGAAGATAATGTTGATGTAGGTGCAAACACAACTATTGACCGTGCAACTATGGGTTCTACAATTATTCGTAAGGGTGTAAAGATTGATAACTTAGTGCAAATTGCACATAATGTAGAAATTGAGTCAAATACTGTTGTGGCGGCACAATCAGGAGTCTCTGGTTCTACTAAAATTGGTAAAAATGTAATGATAGCGGGTCAGGTTGGTTTTGCTGGCCATTTAACAATTGGCGATAATGCTAAATTTGCAGCTCAGTCAGGAATTGCAAATAATATTGCTGAAAACACAGTAAATCAAGGAGCTCCTGCATATAACTTAAGAGATTTTCAAAAAGCTTATATTTATTACAAACGCTTACCTCAAACTAACGATAGGGTTGAACAACTTGAAAAACAAGTAGAAGAACTTACTAGAGTTGTTGAAAAATTAACAAAATAACGAACAGATAAAACAATATACTATGGCAAAAAATATTCAACCGGAAAACAATGGAGTTATAAACATAATAGGTAATGGTACAAAAATTACCGGTAATATTGAAACCTCCGGCGATATAAGAATAGATGGTGTTTTGGTAGGTAATTTATCAACTCAAGGCAAAATTGTTATTGGTGCAACTGGCAGTATTGAAGGCGAAGTTATTTGTGTAAATTCTGATGTTTCAGGCCAATTAAAAGGTAAAATATCTGTTAAAGAATTACTTTCGCTGAAAGCCACAGCAAAAATATTTGGCGATATTATTACAAATAAATTAGCTATTGAACCTAATGCCGTATTTACAGGTACATGTAATATGGGAGGAGAAAATAATCTTGCAGCCAAACAAAAAGAAAAATAATAATTCGTATATAAAATACTCAAGTATTGCTATGCAAATGGCAGTTATTATTGTTGGTGGTACATTTGGTGGAAAGTGGCTAGATTCATTTATCAATATTAAGTTCCCTGTCTTTACATTAATTTTTTCAATTCTATCAGTTTTTTTAGCTGTGTACTATGCAATTAAAGATATTATTAAAATTAACAAATAATACCATTATTATTTAGGATAACATAGATAATATTTTCTATCCTTTTTTGATAAAAAAGAAAGGTTAAGCATATCTGATGCTTTTGTAATATCAATAATTTCTTTTGATTTTAACAATATTCTAATATTCTCGTTATCGTAACTATAAGTTTTGTTCCAGATACTACCTTCCGAAACAAAATAACTTATTTCGTTATCTGATAAATTATATTTTTTCTTAATGTCAGTTTTAATATCTATTATGTCTGATTTATTAAAATCATATTTTTGTAAAACAGCTCTATATAAGTTACGGTTTACAAGCATATTACTAAGTGTTGCTAATATTTTGTCATTACTATTCATCCATACTTTTATTGATGACATTATATCATCATCATCTAGTAATGAAAAGTTTTGAAGAATTGTTTCGGTATTCTCGCTTATATATTTTTTTGTAATATTTGTTTGTAAGAAAAACTGTAAATGAGGTGGTGCAAAAAGTGTATTCCCTGAAACGGAAAGCTCTTTTGCACGTTTCATAATGTTTATTAATAATCTTTCGGCTGATATTACAGTTTTATGCAAATACACTTGCCAATACATTAAACGACGAGCAATTAAAAACTTTTCAACCGAATAAATTCCCTTTTCCTCAACAACAAGCTCATCATTAACAACGTCAAACATTTTTATAATTCGCTCTGAGCCTATAACACCTTCAGTTACACCTGTAAAAAAGCTGTCTCTATTTAAATAATCTAACCTATCAGTATCTAATTGACCTGAAACAAGTTGATGTAAAAACTTTTTCTTATAAGTATTCTTAAAAATTTGAATTGCTAGTGTTAATCGCCCATTAAATTTTCGATTAATTTTTTCCATAAACATAAGCGATAACTCTTCATGTGTTAAGCTATCAATAATATTATATTCGAGCGAATGCGAAAAAGGCCCATGTCCAATATCGTGTAATAAAATTGCAATTAAAACAGCTTCTGCCTCTTCATTAGTTATTTTCACTCCTTTAAGAGTGAGTACATCAATGGCTTCTTGCATTAGATGCATAGCACCAAGTGCATGCTGTAAACGGTTATGATTTGCCCCAGGATACACCAAATTTGTAAGCCCTAATTGACGTATTCTACGTAATCGCTGAAAACAAGCTAAACTAATAATATCAAATAATAACCCATGTGGAATTTTTATAAATCCATAAATAGGGTCGTTTAATATTTTAGTTTTCACATTGTTTGTCATTTGTTTATTATTTTAAGAAAAAGCTTGTTGAACCAATAGATTTTCCCGATTCAAATAACTCTACTTTATAGTTTCCTTTTGCTAAAATTTTGTCTTTTGTCCAGAAAACACAAATGTCTAAATCTTTGTTTGCGTATTCAATTGTTCTAAACGCTGAATATACCGACTCTACACCATTAATCATAGTTTTATCTGTTCCAAATATTTTACCACTAGGCCCAGTAATTAATATATAAATATCTTTTGGACCCGGTTCTGTAACTTTATTTTGTGCTAAAGTGAAACAGGTTTTAATTTTTTCTACTTTTTTTGCTTTTGTTTTAGGTTTACCCTTAGCATTTATTCCGTAGGAGTCAATATTCATTGCACGTAATGTTGTTGCAATATCAATCTTACTATTTAATTCCGAATTCTGATTTTCTAAATCTTGATTTTTATTTTGTACTTCTACATACTGATTCTTTACGGTAGAATTTTCTTGTTTTAACGCAACATTCATTGTGTTTAAAGAGTCAATCTGATGAATATAGCCACGCATAATTTGACGAAGTGTTCCAAGTTCTTTTTTGTATTTATTTATCTGCCATCTACTTGCCGATTTTGTTTTCTTAATCTCATCTATAAGTTTAACAATACGTTCTTTCTCTTGCGATAGTTGAGAATTTAACGAATCGTTACTTGTTGAAATATCATCGTATTGAACTAAAAGCTCGTTCAACTCACTTGTTACTTGCTCTTTTTCATCAGTAACATTACTAAGTTGTGTTATTGTTTGTTTCTTTATTTGCGATTCTTGATAAAACATATACCAACCAACTGCGGCAATTATCGCAAAAATTATTATAAGGGCAATATATTTACCCGAACTTTCACATTTTTTATCTGCTTTAATAGGCGTTTTATTTTCAATAGGTGTTTTAATATCTTCTGACATATAATTTTGTTTTTTGCAAATTTAACAATATGTATTGTATTTATTTATTAACTAAGTTAAAATATTTAACTGTTTTGGAAAAATAGTTAATTTTATTGATTTTAAAAAACTTTACACAATATTAACATAGGCATAACACATCAATTAAAAAGAAATGATTAATTTCGTAAAAAATAAATGAATATCTTAAACACAAGTGAACAAAGTGTTATTTTAAAATACAAGTAAATAAAATTTCACATGTGTGTATGAATAAACCAAACAAATTTAAAAAATGTCAAGACGAACAAGAAGAAAACAAGGTGAAGAGAAAACAAAACACAGTAACGCAACAACAATTAGAAAAAAAGATTTACGTCATAAAATAATATCGTTGATGAGTAAATCACCAGCAAAAACATGTAATTATAAAGAAATAGCCGCTAAATTAGGAATTAATGGTGTTGGAAACAGAAAATTAATTGAGCAAATATTGCGAGAATACACAGTTTCAGGTAAATTAACTGAAGTACAACGTGGCAAATATAAATTAAAAGATAAAACTGCATATATAATTGGTACAGTTAACTTAACTACAAAAGGATATGCATATATTGTATCAGATAAATTAGAAGAAGATGTGCTTGTAACTCAGCGTAACCTTCATCGTGCTTTTGATGGCGATTTAGTAAGCGTTTATTTATACGCCAAACGCGATGGAATGCAGCTTGAAGGCGAAGTTATTGAAATAATAAAACGAAATACAAAAAAAATAGTTGGGAAGATAGAAATTTCAAGAAATTTTGCGTTTTTACGACCATTAGACCGCAAAGTCCCATACGATATTTTTATTCCTGAAAACGAAACTAAAGGAGCTAAAAATGGAGATATTGTCTCGGTAGAAATTACTGAATGGGCACCTCGAGCAAAAAGTCCAACAGGTATAGTTTTTGAAGTTTTTGGTAAGCCGGGAGAAAATGAAACAGAAATGCATGCAATTTTAGCCCAATATGATTTACCATATTCATACCCTCAAAAATTGATTGACGAAGCAGAGCAAATTTCTGCAGAAATATCGAAAGAAGAAATAAAAAAACGTATCGATTTTAGAAATATTACAACTTTTACAATTGACCCTGACGATGCAAAAGATTTTGACGATGCTCTTAGTTTAGTAACTCTTGAAAACGGAAACTATCAAGTTGGTGTTCATATTGCCGATGTAACACACTACGTACAACCAAAAACAAATATTGATAAAGAAGCTATTGAAAGAGCCACATCGGTATATTTGGTTGATAGAGTTGTGCCAATGTTACCAGAAAGGCTTTCTAATTTTATTTGTTCGTTACGTCCTAACGAGGATAAGTTAACATATTCAGCAATTTTTGAAATTAGAGAAGACGCTAAAGTTGTTGATTTTAATCTTGCAAAAACCATAATAAATTCAGATAAACGATTTACATATAATAATGCACAAGAGATTTTAGATAAAGGTGCAGGCGAATTTTACGAAGAATTAAATACTTTAAATATACTAGCAAAAAAAATTAGAAAAAAGCGTTTTACAAAAGGGGCAGTTAATTTTGAGCGTACCGAAATAAAATTTAACCTTGATGACAAAGGAGAACCTTTGGGAATTTTTTTTAAAGATAGTAAAGATACAAACCGCCTTATTGAAGAGTTTATGCTATTGGCAAATAAATACGTTGCTGAATTAATAGGAAAAACAAAAAATGGCAAAAAACCAAAAACTTTTGTTTATAGAGTACACGATAAACCGGATAGCGATAAAATTGCAGTTTTTAAAAAATTTATTAAACGTTTCGGTTACAACTTAGCTACCGCAAACAGAAAAGAAACATCGCAATCGTTAAATAATATTTTACGAGAAGTTAAGGGTAAAGCCGAACAAAATTTAGTTGAAACAATTGCAATTAGAACAATGGCAAAAGCTGAGTATTCAATAGATAACATTGGGCATTATGGCTTATCATTCGAGTATTATTCGCATTTTACTTCGCCTATTCGTCGTTATCCTGATATGATGGTACATCGCCTACTTTTTGATTATTTAAATGGTGGTAAATCTCGTTCAGAAAAGAAATATATTGACTTGTGTAAACAATCTTCTAAAATGGAAGAACGTGCCTCACGTGCTGAACGTGACTCGATTAAATATAAACAAGTTGAATTTATGCAAGATAAAATTGGTGAAGTGTTTGCAGGAGTAATTTCAGGTGTTGCAGAATGGGGAATTTATGTCGAAATTATTGAAACAAAAACCGAAGGTTTGGTACCAATTCGTGATATGAACGACGATTATTATGTTTTTGATGAGAAAAACTTTAGAATTATAGGAAAACGTAGAAAGAAAATTTATCAACTTGGAGATAAAGTAGAAATTGAAATTATTAAAGCCAATTTAGTTAAAAAACAACTTGATTTTGCTTTGGTTGAATAGTTATTAACCTTATTGTAATTATTTATCGTAATATAATAGATACTTAGTTGTAAACAATTTGCAGTATTCCTATACAGCTTCATGGTTCGACGCCTCGTCTCAGAAAAAGAAAAAAGTATGAATAATTCCATCTAACTTATATTATAACTGCTTGATATCTTGATATTTGTAATATTTAATTTTTCCATTCTATGTTGTATTGATTTTATAGCTCTCTGCTTTAAAATTAGCTTATAGTCTTCATCTGGTATAGGGTTATATTCAATTTGTTTAACAATCA
>CAMZKE010000123.1 GCA_947311115.1 uncultured Bacteroidales bacterium
CCCCCGTCCCTTAGGACGTATAAAAGAATAGTATTCCAAAACGATACCTCGTCCGCTTGCGGCGAGGAGATTCATTTTAAAACTTTCGCTGTAACGTCTGGTTACACCACCATTTTTATACATAATCTATTTTTTAGTGTAGCCATTTTTTAGGACGGGTCAATTTAATAGAAACACATCTTACATATCTTGCTAAACCGACTATAAAAAATACAAATCTAAAAGCTTTATAACAAGGGATTCCAGTTTTATCTCATTTAATAAAATGAGATTTAGTTAAGTTGTATCTAGTTTATTATGGTTATATATTGCAACCAAATAATTTGCGCTATGGGAAAAACATTAACATTATTTTTATTAAGTATTTTTAGTTTATACACGTTTTCACAGACAGGTATAAAAAATTATGGAAATACTATAATCAATTCACAAAATAATACAATAAAACTTATTGATGCCAGTCTTACTAACAATAATAACGGGCAAATAAATAATGATGGTGATATTTATATTGAGAAAAACATCAATAACAATACAAACAATAATTTTTTCTCAAACAATAATAATATAGGAAATGTTATTCTTTCAAGCAATATTAGTCAACAAATAGGTGGCATTGGAGACGAAATACATTTTGAGAACCTTATTATTGAAAACACATCAACAAATGGAGTCGAAATTACAAATAACAATCAAATAATTGAAAATAGTTTATCATTAAATAATGGTATTATAAGCACAAATAACTATTATATAGTAATTGCAAATTCTAACTCAAATGCAATTATCAATTATTCCGACCAATCATTCATTAATGGTAATTTAAGGCGATATATTACCAATAACACTGAGACCTATGCATTTCCTATTGGTGACAGTATAACTTCGAACACTTATTATTTAGCCGAATTAAAAAATACTAATATTGATGGTATCACTTATATTGATGCAAGTTTTGAAAAATTAATAGATACCGATTTTGAAAATATTACAGCTCAAGACAATAGCTCATTAAAATACAGTTCGGTAAGCACTGAAGGTGTTTGGCAAATAACACCTGATGCAACAATAACATCAGGTACTTACGATTTAAAACTTCACATTAATAATATTAGCAATTTAATAGATAACAGATTTGCAATTCTTAGTCGTGAAAACACATCAACAACAGCAGCAGATTGGGATTGTACACCTTGCGGAATAGGTTCTACAGGCTTAAATGCTGATTATGGAGAAGGAAGAATGCTATCTGATGGATACGCATTAAGAAAAGGATTTAATCATTTTTCACAGTTTGGAATCGCTATGGCAGCTTGCCCAATGCCATTATTAGACGAAGATACCATATTTTGTTATGGAAATAGTATAAATCTTTATCCGGGAAGCTTCAATAGTTATTTATGGTCAACCGGCAGTACAGATTCATCTATAACTGTAGATACATCAGGTATTTATTATGTGAATCTAACATCTAACATAGCAGGTTGTGAAACAGCAAGTGACACAATTAATGTAACAGCATCTAAAATAGAAACCAATGTCACAACTCAAAATATTACGTGTTATGGTAATAATAATGGTTTGATTTTCTTAAATCCAACAGGCGGAACACCTAATTACACATATAACTGGTATCCTTCGGCACCAAATAACGATACTATTTCAGGATTATCACCAAACTCATATTTTGTTACAATTACTGATTCTAACGGATGCAAAGAAGAAATAGAAAAAATTGAAATTACTCAACCGGATAGTTTATACTTAACGGCTGACATTACTGAGAATTTATGTTTTAACGATTCATCTGCAAGAATATCGGCAATAGCTTACGGAGGAGCTATTTCGTATAATTATTTATGGAGCAACGGAAGTACAGAAGAAACTATTAGCGAATTAACTGACGGAAATTATATTTTAACATTAACAGATGCTAATAATTGTGAGTTAATTGAGCAATATACATTAGCATCTAACGCAACTGAAATAGTTATTAACAGTGAAACCGGTATTGATAACCGTAACTTTGGTTATATATACACAAACGTAGAAGGTGGAACTCCTGATTATAATTATTATTGGTCTTACGATGAAACAAATAACACTGAAAATGCCGAACATTTATATACAGGCACATACTTTTTAACCATTACTGATGCAAATAATTGCAAACAGTTTAAAAAGTTTGACATAGAAATGCAACTCACTATACCAACAGTAATTACGCCAAATGGAGATGGGTATAACGATACTTGGGATATTGTGAATCTTGAAACTATAAATGATGTAAACATAAGTATTTTTAACCGTTGGGGAGATAATGTATATAATTATTCAGGAACAGGATTAAATTACAGAGAAAATACATCAATACGTTGGAACGCAATATGGAAAGGTAAAAAACTACCTTTAGGTAGTTACGTTTACGTAATAAAACTAGATAATAACGAAGAATATAATGGTGTTGTAACCATTGTTTACTAAATAAAACATTAAATCAATAAATATGAGAAAATTAGTACTATTTATCGGAATTTTTATACTTACAAGTATAATAACAAACGCTCAAATTACTGTGATAACTGACGATAGCACATACACACCAACAAGTGTAAATGCTATATTCGAAGTTCATGCTTCAAACGGAAACAAAGGCATTTTAATACCACGGCTAACAACAGCACAACGTACAGCAATTGCAACATCAGGTGCAACCGACCAAAGTTTAATGGTTTTTGATACCGACACAAAAACATTTTGGTTTTTTGATGGTACAGCTTGGGTAGAAATGGCAACTGGAGGAACTGTAACTGATAATCAAAATATTGATAGTTTAACACTTAACGGTTTAATTCTTGGCACATACATTGAAAACGGAAACCCTGCTTTTGTCGATTTAACAGCAGTTTCTGATAGCGCAATTAACTATATAATTAATAACCCTGATACACTTTTTAGCAATTCATCATTTAACGATAGCATCACATATATAATTTATAATCAAGGAGATACACTTCTATACAATCAGACGTTTATTAGTGCTTTACAAGATAGTATTGATACCGATATTGATAATGCAGATTTAACAGGAAACACTCTTAATATATATGAAAATGGGAATACAGTAAGTGTTGATTTAAGTAGTTTAGTTAATGATGCAGATTCAGACCCAACAAACGAAATAGAATTACCAGCGACAGCTGTAAACGGCCAGGTATTAACTTGGAACGGTACAGATTGGGTTGCTCAAAATTCTGCTTCAGGTGCCGATAACTGGGGCTCGCAAGTTGTCCAAATCGATGCGACATTAACCGGAGACGGAACATC
Organism: uncultured Bacteroidales bacterium; assembly: GCA_947311115.1. Classification (GTDB taxonomy): domain Bacteria; phylum Bacteroidota; class Bacteroidia; order Bacteroidales; family JAFGXI01; genus DYMG01. The sequence continues at coordinate 3,328 of CAMZKE010000123.1, forward strand.
ATCAACACCATTATCGGTAAATGGCGATTTAACTGACGACCAAAATATACAAAACTTAGCTTTATCAGGAACTACATTAACAGTAGGTATTGAAGACGGAAACCCTGCTACAGTAGATTTATCTAGTTTACAAGACGGAACGGGAACCGATGATCAAAATCTGACATTATCGGGTAACACTCTTTCTATAGAAGATGGTAATTCTGTTAATTTATCAAGTTTTATGGATAATACCGACGACCAAAATCTATCTATAAGCGGACATACTTTAAGTATCGAAAGCGGAAACAGTGTAACATTACCCGATAACGATAATCAAACTCTTAGTTTTAACTCATCAACAAATTATTTATCAATATCAAATGGAAACTCAGTTGATTTAAGCAGTTTGGCAGGAGGTAGTTCTTCGGGCTGGGAATTAACAGGTAATGCAGGAACCACCTCGTCTAATTTTATAGGAACTACCGATAATGTTGATTTACATTTTAGAATTAATAATACAGCTTCAGGGTTTTTATCGCAAAATAATACAGCTTTTGGATATCAATCAGGAAATAGTATAACTAGCAATGCTATAAATAATGCATTTTTTGGTGATAATGCAGGTTACAGTGATACAGAAGGAGATGAGAATGTTTTTGTCGGACATAGAGTTGGATATTATATGCAAAAAGGAAATTCTAATACTGCAATAGGATATAATGCTTTTTATAATTATGGTGCATCAGGTGGAGGACCTCGAGATGGTGGTAATAAAAATGTTGCAATAGGAAAATGGGCAATGTTTAATCCTTATCAAGGCGATGGCAATGTTGCCGTAGGGTTTGATGCTTTTTCATTACCAAATTCAGGAGAATACAATGTATTTATAGGTTATAATTCCGATAGGGACAATAATAATAACTTAAACAATGCTATTGCAATTGGAGCTTATAGTGTTGCCGATGCCGATAATGCTACAGCAATAGGTTACAGAGCTTATGCAAGTCAAGCTAACTCTCTGATTCTTGGACAAACAACTAACGATGGTAATCAAAACTCGGCAACTGCTAATACAAATGTTGGTATAAACACAATAACTCCCGAAACAGTTGCTAATCTCACACTCGGTGCTATGGACGGTAGTAATGAAGGAGGACAAATAACATGGTTAGCTCCTGGCTCTTATAGTACATGGAGAACCGACTTATATCAGAATCAATTTAGATTATTTAGTAACAGCAGTAATGTAACTTTAGTAAATATGTTTAATTACGGTAGTGGTTCTACAGACCTTGAGATTGACGGAACAGCATATAAACCTGGAGGTGGTTCTTGGGTAGCAAGTTCTGATATTCGTTCAAAAGAAAATATTAAAAACTATAAAAAAGGATTAAACGAATTATTAAAACTAAGACCTGTAACATATAACTATAAAAAAGAATTTAACTGGGGAAGCAAAACTTATGCAGGTTTAATTGCACAAGAAGTCGAAAAGGTTGTACCTACAATGATTGTTGAAATGGGCGAGGTAAACGGAATTAAAGATTTTAAAGCAGTTGACCCAAGCGAACTAACTTATATGTTAATAAATGCCGTAAAAGAATTAAAAGCCGAAAACGAATTACTTAAAAAACAAAACGAAGCAATTATTGAAAAAATTACTAAACTGGAGCAAACTAGTAAATAAGAAAAACATAGGTAAGTCAGATAATAAAATAATTACAAAATAAAAGTAAGGTTTTATTATCTGATTTCTACAGATAAGGTAGAATAAAAATTAATGTATCTAATTTTGCAAGCGGCATTTACACCTTAGGTTTAATTTCAAACACCCAAACGATTAGTCGGAAAATAATTATCGAATAGCTTAACCCTGATTACAAGACTTTAGAAAAAGTAGCAAAAAATATCTAACTAAATTTTAATAAACACCATATTAGTGATATTCAGAATTTTACTAATTTAGTTAGATGGAATTATTCATGCTTTTTTCTTTTTCTGAGACGAGGTGTCGAACCATGAAGCTGTATATTAATACTGCAAATGGTTTGCAACAAAGTATCAGAAAAAGAAAAATGTATATCAAAAATACTAATAACCCAAATTTGGACAATTAACATTTCGTATTATTTACCTGATTCTAAATAGATTAACTTAATTTTTACTAAATTACATGAATAATGCGGATTAGATAGTTTTCGCTTTGCATAGTATGACAAGTTTGGTGTTAGTTTATATCATAAAGCACATAAAAATATAATTAATACAATTCCGGATACTTTTCAGGATTGTTATCATGCATCATTTCATAAATTGTTTCAAAAACATTTTCTGCATTAGGATTTGAGAAATAATCGCCATCAGTAGCATAAGCAGGGCGATGCTCTTCAGCACACAAAGTTTTAGGCTGACTATCTAAATAATAAAAAGCCCCTTGCTCTTCAACAACTTTTTGCATCATATATGCAGTTGCACCACCAGGCACATCTTCATCAAAAAATAAAACTTTACCTGTTTTTTTAATACTTTCTACAATTGTATTATTAACATCAAAAGGTAATAATGTTTGAACATCAATAAGTTCAACATTAATTTTAAAACTTTTTAATTGCTGTATTGCATCTTGGGCTATTCTAACACATGAGCCATAAGTTACAAGAGTAATATCCTTACCCTCTTCCAAAATTTCAGGAACACCCAATGGCACATTATAATCTCCAATATTTTCAGGGTATTTTTCGTGTAATCTATATCCATTTAACGGCTCAATAACTAAAGCAGAATCGTCAGCCTGAAACAATGTATTATAAAAACCTGCAGCTTGTGTCATATTTCGTGGCACACACACATAAACCCCACGTATTGAGTTTATTACCATACTCAAGGGCGAACCTGAGTGCCAAATACCTTCTAACCTATGACCACGAGTACGAATTATTACCGGTGCTTTTTGCCCTCCTGCAGTACGCCAATGTGTTGTAGCTAAATCATCGCTAAGAGTTTGCAAAGCATACATTAGATAATCGAAATACTGTATTTCAACAAGCGGACGTAAACCTCGAAGAGCCACACCTATACCCTGTCCAAGTATTGTATTTTCACGAATACCTGTATCGCTAACCCTAAGTTCGCCATAAGTTTCTTGCATTCCTTCCATAGCTTGATTTACACCACCAATTTTACCGGTATCTTCGCCAAATGTTAAAATTTTTGGATTTTTCGCAAATAGTTTTTTAAAGTTATCGCGTAAAATTTCGCGACCTGCAACTGTTTTATCTTTGCTTAAAATTGACGGTACACTTTTAACCTTTAATGCCGATTTTTCATCTTCAACATATAAATATTTATGATATCGAGGTCCAATTTCATCGTAATTTTCTTTTAACCATGCTTTAAGCTGATTATGTAAAATATGTTTACTACCACAACCGGAACACACATTACGTACTATCTTTTTTGCTGTACTAAAAACATCTTTTCGTGTTGGAATTAGAATTTTATTTAAATTATTTGCCAATTCATCAACTTGGTCGTTTTCTTCTTGCAAAACACATTTACAACCGCGATTATTCACTATATTAAGCAAATCTTGTTTTTCCGCTTTTATTGGCTCAATATATTTTTTCCACGCAAGTTTTTTTGCATCTTTAGCTTCTTGTATTGTTTCTTTTACAATATTATCAAGCTCTTGCTGAGTAGCAATATTTTTTTCAATTATCCACTCTCCCATTTTGGCAATGGCATCAAACTCATGTTCAAATTTTAAGCGTTCGGCTGTTTTATACCTTTCGTGCGAACCTGATGTTGAATGCCCTTGTGGTTGTGTAGCTTCTGTAATATGAAATAAAACAGGCACATGCTCTGTTCGGCATTTTTCAATACCTTCTTTATAAACTCTTAAAAGCCCTGCATAATCCCAAGCTTTGGCTTTATAAACATAAAATCCGGGTTTATTTTTAGTTTTCTCAAATCCACTTAATGCTTCCGAAATATTATCTTTAATTGTTTGTAAATGACGAGGAACCGATATTCCAAAACCATCGTCCCAAACCGACATTGCAAGAGGTACTTGCAATACTCCCGCAGCATTTAAAGTTTCCCAAAAAGGACCTTCGCTTGTTGAGGCATCGCCAATTGTACCAAATGCCACTTCGTTACCTTTATTACTAAGAGTTGTAAATTGATGCAACTCTTTGTTTTCCCTAAATAATTTTGATGCCCATGCTAAACCTAACAAACGAGGCATTTGCCCTGCTGTAGGCGAAATATCGGCAGATGTATTTTTAGTTTTTGTAATATCTTTCCAACTACCTTTATCATCGATAAAACGCGTACCCCAATGGTTATTAAAAGAGCGTCCACCGTTAGCCGGATTATTATCTATATTTGTATCGCCATATAACTGAGCAAAAAATTCTTCAGCCGAAAACCCACCAATAGCCATCATAAATGTTTGGTCGCGATAATAGCCAGAACGCCAATCACCATTTTTAAACTGTTTTGCTAATGCAATTTGAGCAATTTCTTTACCATCGCCAAAAATCCCAAATTTTGCTTTTCCCGATAAAACCTCTTTTCTTCCCAACAACGAAACTTGTCGCGATAAATTCGCTAATCGATAATCAGCTAATACTTCTTTTTTAAAATCTTCGAATGATAAACCTTGATTTGTGCTCATAATTAATATTTTTCGCAAAGTTAATTAAAATCGTTCTAAATAAGAAGGCTTTTTATGTTTTAATAATGAATTTTTATTAGTAAATTGCACTTGTGAATAGAAAACATACAAAAAGTAAGATTTTAATAGTTGACGATATTTCTAAAAATATTCAACTTGCTGCAAATATATTAAAAACAGAAGGGTACAATTTGTCGTTTGCAACAAATGGTAAAACTGCCATACAGCGTTGTTCTGTGGTAGATTTCGATTTAATTCTACTTGATGTTATGATGCCTGATATGGACGGCTTTGAAGTTTGCGAAATTTTAAAGCAAGATGATAAAACTAAAGATATTCCTATTATTTTTCTTACCGGAAAAACTGATACTGAAAGTGTAATAAAAGGTTTTGAAATAGGTGGTGTTGATTATATAACCAAGCCATTTAATGGTGCCGAATTAAAGATACGAGTTAAAACACATATTAATTTACGTATTGAACAACAAAGAAATTTTGATTTACTAAACAATATTTTACCAATAAAAGCGATAAATTATTTAAAAGATAACAATAAAGTACCTGCAGATAAGTACGAAAATGTAGCAATACTTTTCTCAGACTTAAAGGGCTTTACCGAAACATCGAGCACTATAGAACCGGAAGAAATGCTTACCGAACTTAATGATATTTTTACTAGTTTTGATACAATAATGGAACGTCATCATTGCGAGAGAATTAAAACTATTGGTGATGCATATATGGCGGTAAGTGGTTTATGTAGTACTTTAAGTACAGAAAACACCACAGACAATATTGTTCGTGCAGCTATTGAGATGCAATTATACCTTAAAAACAGAAAAAGTTTTATCAATAAACAATGGGAAATGCGTATAGGTATAAACACAGGTTCGGTTATTGGTGGAATAGTTGGTGTAAAAAAATATATGTACGATATTTTTGGTGAAACAGTTAATATTGCAGCCAGAATGGAGCAATTTTCAAAACCTGGAAAAATTAATTTATCAGAAAAATCGTATAATATTGTAAAGAATAATTATGATTTTGAAAAACGTGAAATAATTAAAGTTAAAGGTGTTGGAATGTCGCAAATGTATTTTATAAATATATAGACTTTTAGACTTGAAACTTAAAATAATATATTTTATTAATTGAGAATAATAATACCCATAAAAGGGTAAGAAAAAAAATAAAAATGAAAGAAATACAGCAGTCAGAATTAATTCTTAACGAAGATGGTAGTATATACCATTTACATCTATTACCAACCGATATTGCCGACGATATTATTTTAGTCGGCGACCAAGGAAGAGTAAAAATGGTGGCTTCATTTTTCGAGAATATTGAAGTAGAAAAATCTAACCGAGAATTTTATACAATTACGGGCTACTATAATGGTAAAAGAATAACAGTATTATCAACAGGTATTGGTACCGATAATATTGATATTGTAATAAATGAACTTGACGCTATTGTAAATTTTGATTTAGACAAACGAAGCGTAAAAAAAGACAAAAAAGTTTTAAATTTTGTACGTATTGGCACATCGGGTGGTTTACAACACGAACTTATTGCAGGTAGCGTTTTACTAACAAAAACAAGTATTGGATTTGATGGTTTACTTAATTTTTATGCCAACAGAGATAGTATTTGCAATACAGAATTTGAGCAAGAATTTATGACAAAACTAAATTGGAACAAACAAATTGCCAGCCCTTATGTTGTTGACTCTTCTCAAAAATTATTTGATAAAGTTAATAACGACAAATTTTTTAAAGGTGTTACAATTTCAGCTCCAGGATTTTATGGCCCACAAGGAAGAGTACTTCGTTTAAATATTCAAGATACAAATATTAATGATAAAATTACAAACTTCGATTTTAAAGGACATAAAATAACAAACTACGAAATGGAAAGCTCTGCTCTTTATGGCTTATCAAAACTATTAGGACATAATGCATTAACAGTTTGTGTAATTATTGCAAACCGCGTAAACGGTACCTTTTTAAACGATTACAAACCTGTTGTTAAAAATTTGGTTAAAGATGTTTTGGATAGTATTACAAGGTGATTTTTCGTATAATTAACTAACACAAAAAAATGTACTTTATAAAATTTGCATTTTGCAAATAAAAAAAGTTATTAAAAGCGTTTTGTTTAAAACAAAACGCTTTTGTTATTTAATGAAGTAAATTTATAGATATTTTTGTTATGAATAATTTAAATAATGAATAGTAAAGAGCTTAAAGCACATATTGTATTATTAGATGATACCGATAAAAATATTTACCAAAGTATTATTGATAATTTAATTAATGAAGGCAATCACATTATTCCTTTCTTAGAAAAGGAATGGGAGCTTTCTGATAACGAATTAGTTCATAAACGAATTGAAAATATTATTAGTGAAATACAATTTGCTGACACAAAAAAAGCATTGTATAATTGGGTATCTTTTGGAGGAAACGATGTAATTGAAGGTGCATATATTATTGCCAAACTACGTTATCCGACATTAGAATTGGCCGAAATAGAAAGCAAAATAGAAAATTTAAGAAACAATGCTTGGCTAGAAATTCATGACAATTTAACTGCTTTAGAAAAAGTTAGAGTATTAAATCATGTTTTCTTTTCTATTGAAAAATTTAATGGACAAAGAAATTACGGAAGTGATTTAAAATCGACATTTATTAACACCGCATTAGATAACAAAAAAGGAAGCCCTGTTATTTTATCAATAATATATTTAGCAGTAGCACAGCGTTTAGGAATACCTATTAAAGGAGTTAATCTAATTAACAACTTTATTCTTGCTTATGTTGACAAAATAAGTGCCAAAATTGCTTATCCAAACAATACAAACAATGTTCTTTTTTACATAAATACTTTTAACAGAGGTAGTGTTTTCGATAGTAAAGAAATAGACACATATCTAGAGCAACTTAAAGTTGACAAAAAAGAAAAATTTTACAATCCTGTTTCAAATATTGAGGTAATTAGAAATATGATTTTAGAGCTTATAAAAATTGCAGATGTTAAGAAAAAAGACAATTTAAAATCACAACTAAAAGAATTATATCAAATTAGCATTGATGCAGAAAATAAATAAAACTATTTAAAATATTTCCATGTATTTTCAACAGGATAATCAGCAACAACGGTAATTTCTTCTTTTTTAATAGGATGTATAAAAGTAACTTTACGAGCATGTAAACTAATACCCTTGTCAAAATTAGGACGCTTATAACCATATTTTACATCGCCTTTTATCGTGCAAGCTATTTCGGCTAACTGTGCTCTAATTTGATGATGGCGACCTGTTTGCAAATCTATTTCTAACAAATAAAAGCTATCTGATTTATTTATAACTTTATAGTTAAGTACTGCTAATTTAGAATCTTTTACTTCGTTTGCATATGTATAAGATTTATTTTGCTTTGAATTCTTTTTTAAATATGAAGTAATTTGTCCGGACTCTTTCGGTGGGTAATCTTTAACTATTGCATGATAAATTTTCTTTACTTCTTTTTCTTTAAACATTTTTGTAAGACGAGTTAATGCTTTGCTCGTTTTAGCAAGTATAACTACTCCACTTACCGGACGGTCTAACCTATGAGGTAAACCTAAATAAACATCTCCGGGTTTATTATACTTTTGTTTTATATATGCTTTGTAAGTTTCTAAAATAGAATCGTCACCAGAATCATCTCGCTGTACTATTTCATTATTTAATTTATTGATGATTAAAAGATGATTATCCTCGTATAAAATTCTATCTTCAATATTTCTAGACATATTTATTAAAGTGTTTCTATCCCCTCAGGCAATTCCATATAAACTACCTTATTATCAACATCAACATCAATAATAAAATCTACATTTGCTGGAATTAAGACATCGTTTTCTAAAGTAAAAAGTGTATTATTATTAAAATCTGTATAGTCAATAATCTGACCTAAATCACTTTTGTAATTTAATAGTTTATACCCTACCAAATCTGGTAATTTTAAATCAGAATCGTAATCAGGAACATTAATTTTCTCAACTAAAACCTTACAATCAACAAGTTCATCAATTTTATCAATGGAGTCATAGTCTTCAAATTTTACTACAAATCTATTGTTATGTTTTTTTAAATTTTCTATAAAAAAAGGAATCGGTATTCCGTCAATAATGACAAATACCGATTCTAAACTCTTTAATTCTTGTTCCGAAATTTCGATATCAAGTTTCAGAGAAAGCTCGCCCTTTACTCCGTGCGACTTAGTTATTTCTCCTAGTTGATAATACTTATCGGATTCAAACACCGTATAATAAATTATTCAGCTTTTTTTTCTTTTGCTTCTTCCTTAACAGGTTCTTCAGCTTTAACTTCTTCTGTTACTTCAGCTGTAGCCTCAACAGTTTCTTCCGTTGCTTCTTCATCTGCAACTTCTTCGTTAGCAGCTTTTTCTGCAGCTTCTGCCTCTGCGGCTAAATCTGCCGATTTTTTAGCAATTTCTTCTGCTCTAGCTTCGTTAATTTTCTTTTCAGCATCAAGGCGTGCTGTTGCTTCAGCAGAAAGTGTGCCAGCAATTTTTTCTTCATTAGCTCTAATTTTAGCTAACTTATCTTGTTTCCAAGCTGTAAATTTCTTTTCAGCTTCAGCTTCGTCAAAAGCACCTTTTTTAACACCACCTAATAAATGCTTCTTGTACAGTACTCCTTCGTAAGAAAGAATTGCACGCATTGTATCTGTTGGTTGTGCACCTTTTTGCAACCAATCTAAAGCTTTATCAAAGTCAAGATTAATTGTTGCTGGGTTTGTGTTTGGATTGTAATCGCCAATCCTTTCGATAAACTTACCATCACGTGGTGATCTGCCATCAGCCACTACAATATAGTAGTATGCTCTTCTTTTGCGACCATGTCGCGCCAATCTCATTTTTACCGGCATAATTCGAAATATTTAATTTATAAATTTTTAAGTCTGCAAAGATAGACTTTTATTTTTAATTTATTAAATTATATTTTATTTATTCAAAAACTCTATCAATTTTTTAACAGCCAAGCCTCTATGACTAATTTCATTTTTCAGCTTTATATCCATTTCAGCAAAAGTTTCATTGTAAGCAATTGGTCTAAAAATTGGGTCGTAGCCAAACCCTTCAACTCCTACCCTTTCTGTTAAAATTTCGCCTTCAACTTTGCCTTCAAATTGATATTCTTCTCCCTCAATTATTAACGATATTACTGTTCTAAATCTAGCCTTTCTATTTTCAACTCCTTTAAGTTTTTCTAAAACTTTATTCATATTATCTTCGAAAGAGCAATTTTCGCCGGCATACCTAGCACTATAAACTCCCGGCTCACCATTTAGTACATCTATTTCTAGTCCTGTATCATCAGCAAAACAATTAATTTTATATCTATCAAAAATATAAAACGATTTCTCCGATGCATTTTCTTCAATAGTTTCGTGAGTTTCGGGAATTTCCTCATTAAAACTAATATCAGCCAAACTTAATATTTCAAACTTATCAGATAAGACTTGTTTTATTTCCTCAAGCTTATGCTTGTTATTTGTTGCAAAAACCAATTTCATTATATTTTGAGTTTAATTTTATTTATAAATTCTACGTCTATTTAACGCATGCTGATATTTCCTTGCATTTGCATTATGTTGCGAAAGTGTTCGTGCAAAATTATGATAGCCCGAAAAATCTTCCTTTGCACAAAAATAAATATATTTATGATGTTCGTAATTTAACACTGCGTCAATTGACGATTTATTTGGAATACAAATAGGACCAGGTGGTAAACCTTTGTACAAATATGTATTATATGGCGAATCGTATTTTAAATGCTTACGCAGAACTCTTTTTATTGTAAAATCACCCACTGCATATATTACTGTAGGGTCAGCTTGTAGTGGTATGCCTTTTCTAATACGATTTATATAAACTCCTGCAACCCTAGCCTTCTCGTCAGATTTTAAGGTTTCTTTCTGAACTATTGAGGCTAATGTTGCAACCTCAGATTGAGAAAGATTTAACTTCTTAGCCTTAACTTTTCTATCACTATTCCAAAACTTTTTATATTCTGTAGCCATGCGAGCCACAAACTCTTTGGCAGATGTATTCCAATAAAACTCATAAGTATCTGGTATAAAAAGAGATATTATTGTATTTTTATTAAATCCGTATTTCTTTATAAAATCATCATTTTTTAATAAAATATCAATTTGTGAAGAATCAGTTTCTAAATTTCGTGCAATTTTTCCTGCTAACTGCTCAATTGTTCTTACATTATTAAATGTTACTGTTACCGGCTCTTGCTTTCCTGAACGTAATAAGTTCACAAATTCGTTATTACTCATTCCATCTTTAAGCTTGTATTTACCAGGTTTTACTTTGTTTATATATTTCTTTTTTTCAGCTATCCATTTAAACGCATCAATATCAATAATAATCCCTTTACTTTTTATAATTTTAAGTAAATCTTCAAAATTTGTTCCTGTTGGAATATACAAGTGCTGGTTATCTATTTTATTAATTGTAACATTTGGGCTATTTATTTTTTTATAGATTAGATATGCATAAAGCCCTCCTATTAAAAATGCAATTATTACAAGAAGTATTAATATCTTTTTCATTAAATAATTTTTTACAAATATAATTCTTTTAGGCAAAAAAAAGACTTACTAAAATTAATAGTAAGCCTTTATTTGCAATTATTTTGATTGAAACTTAATCTTCTTCTTCCTCCTCAGCAAATTTCTTCATTAGCTCAGTTTGAATTTCCATTGGTACTTGCTCATACTCTGCAAATTCCATATTAAACATTGCTCTACCTGCAGTAATAGAACTTAATGATGTTGAATATTTATTCATCTCAGCCAAAGGTACTTTTGCCGATATTTTCTCGAAACCTTTTTCTGATGACATACCCTGAACAATAGCTCTACGTCCTTGTAAGTCGCTCATTACATCTCCCATTCTATCTGAAGGTACAAATACATCTACATTATAAACCGGCTCCATAATTTTTGGTCCTGCATTTTTAAATGCCATACTAAAAGCATTACGTCCTGCTAATTTAAATGAAATTTCATTTGAATCTACAGGATGCATTTTACCATCGTAAATCATTACTCTAATATCGCGAGCATACGAACCTGTTAATGGTCCATTTTCTAATTTTTCCATTATACCTTTGAGTATTGCAGGGTGAAATCTAGCATCAATAGAGCCACCAACAATGCAATTAAAGAAAACTAATTTTCCGCCCCAAGGTAAATCATGTTCCTCTTTACCACGCACAGATAACTTATATTCCTTATCACCTAATTTTATCATCTTAGGATCATCCATTCCTTCAGTATATGGCTCAATAATCATATGAACCTCACCAAACTGTCCTGAACCACCTGATTGTTTTTTATGACGATAATCTGCTTGAGCTCTTTTTGTAATGGTCTCTCTATAAGGTATTTTTGGATCAACATAATTTACGTCAATTTTATATACTTTATCTAGATACCATTTTAACATACGCAAATGATACTCTCCTTGCCCGTGTACAATAATTTGCTTTAATTCTTTTGAATATTCAATAATTAATGTTGGGTCTATCTCGTGCATTTTATTCAATGCGTCACCTAATTTTTCTTCGTCACCTTCTACTACAGTTTTCACTGCTACTCTATACTTAGGATGAGGAAATGCAACACCTGGATACTGTACATTAAATCCTGCAACAGCAAGTGTATCATCAGTTTTTGTGGCTTTTAATTTTACTGTTGCGCCAATATCTCCGGCAACTAATTTTTCAACCTTTTCACGTTTCTTACCTGCTACAACATATAGTTGTGATATTCTTTCTTTATTTTCTGTTCTTGTATTAATTAAATCCATACCTTCGGTAATTTCACCTGAACGTACTTTAAAATATACTATCTCACCAATATGCTCTTCAACAGCAGTCTTAAATATAAATAGCGAAGCTTTACCTGAAGCATCACACTTAACCTCTGTTCCATCAATTGCGGCAGGTGCAGGCATTTCAGCAGGAGAAGGTAATACATTTGTTACAAACTCCATAAAACGAGACACTCCAACATCTTTTAATCCTGAAACACAGAATACGGGGAACATTCCACGATTAATTAAACCTGCAGTAATTCCTGAACGCATTTCATCTTCAGTAAGTCCATCGTTTTCGAAAAAAATCTCCATTAAGTTTTCATCATTTTCCGCAGCTTTTTCAATTAATTCGTTTTGAACTTCAGCAGCTTTATCGGCAAATTCAGCCGGAATATCTAAAATTTCACATTTAGCACCTGAAAACTTATACATTTTCATTGTGATAACATCAATAATAGAATCAAAACCTTCACCTGCGTTTACAGGGAACTGAGCTAAAACAACATCGGACCCAAAGCTTTGTTTTAAACTATCAATAGTATTTTCAAAGTTTGCTTTTTCGTGGTCAAGTTGATTAACAACTATTACAACAGGATGATTTCTATTTTCTGCTATACGTGCTTGAATTTCTGTTCCAACCTCTACACCACTTGTTGCATTAACAAGCATTGCCGCAATATCAGTAGGACGCATTGAAGAAATCACACTTCCTACATAATCGTCGGCACCGGGTGCATCAATTATATTTATTTTTTTCCCATTCTGTTCTGCGTACAAAACGGTAGAAAATACAGAATTTTCATTCTCATGTTCTATTGTTTGATAATCTGACACAGTATTTTTCGATGCTATATCACCTTTTCTGTCAATTAAACCACTTGCGAATAACATTGATTCTGCAAAAGTGGTTTTACCTGAGCCTCCACTTCCAAGGAGTACTAAATTTTTAATTTTATCAGTTGTATAAATCTTCATTTTTAATAAATTTTAATTCATATTTTTAAAAAGGACTGTAAAGTTAGCATTTTTTTAAAATTTTGCAAGTATTTTTGATACTGTTATTTATCATATTTAACACAAAAAAGCCCCTAAGAAAAATCTTAGAGGCTAATATAATAAATGTATTTTTCTACCCTTTTAAAGCTTCTGCACCGCCAACAATTTCAAGAATTTCGTTGGTAATAGCTGCTTGACGAGCTTTATTGTATGTAAGTTTAAGGTCGTTAAGTAAATCACCCGCATTATCTGTAGCTTTGTGCATAGCAGTCATTCGAGCTCCATGCTCCGAAGCATAAGAATCGATAACAGCCTTATAAACCTGAGTTTTTAATGCAAGAGGAATAATATTTTCGAGAATTTCTTCTTTATTAGGCTCAAAAATATAATCGTTTTGTACTTTAGTTTCGCCTTCAACATCTGTATTTACAGGCAAATATTGTTCAGCTTCAACTATTTGAGTTGCAGCATTTACAAAACTATTATACACAATATCAATTTTATCAAATTTTTCATCTAAAAAAGAATCCATAAAACCTTGAGCAATTGGGATTATTTTGTCAAATGTTAAATTATCGAAAACTTCGTTATGTTTAGCAACAACATTAAAACCATTATATTCTAAATAATCGCCTGCTTTTTTACCTATTGTTGCAAAAGTAACATTGTGTTGCGAATACTCATTTTTTGCAAGAGAAATCGCTTTTTTTGCAACATTTGCATTAAAAGCACCACACAAACCCTTATTTGAAGAAACAACAATAATTAAAACATTTTTAACATCTCGTTTTTTAGCATAATTAATTTGTGCATCGCTACCACTTACATCGGCAAGAATATGTGTAAGTTTTTCTGAATATGGTTTAAATCCGGTAACAGTATCTTGTGCTTTACGCAATTTAGCTGCCGAAACCATCTTCATTGCACTTGTAATCTGCCTTGTAGATGTAACAGAAGTTATTCTTGTACGTATTTCCTTTAAGTTAGCCATTTTAACTAAGTTTGAAAGTTGTAAGGTTAGAAAGTTGGTTAGTTTTAAGCTTGTAAAGTTAAAATATGCTATTATTAAACATTTTCAACTTTACAAACCTTATAACCATTAAACCTTAAAACAATTTATTTAAATCTTGCCGAAACCTCTTTAGCTACATTAGCTAATAAGGAGGTTAATTCATCAGTATATTTCCCTTGCCCTAATGCATCAAGAGATTCTTTGTGCTTACGTTCTAATTCATCAGTAAACTCAACTTCAAATTCTCTTATTTTATTAACAGGTATATCAGATAACAATCCATTTACACCACAATAGAGTGCTGCAACTTGTTTAGATACTGAAACAGGAGCATACTGTCCTTGTTTAAGTAACTCAACATTTTTAGCTCCTTTATCAAGAATTGCTTTTGTGGCAGCATCTAAATCTGAACCAAATTTAGAAAATGCTTCTAATTCGCGATACTGAGCTTGATCTAGTTTAAGTGTACCAGCCACTTTTTTCATTGACTTTACCTGCGCATTACCTCCTACACGCGATACTGAAATACCTACGTTAATAGCTGGACGAACTCCTGAGTTAAATAAATCTGACTCTAAGAAAATTTGACCATCAGTAATAGAAATTACATTTGTTGGAATATATGCTGAAACATCGCCGGCTTGAGTTTCGATAATTGGTAAGGCTGTGAGTGAACCACCACCTTTAACTTTTCCTTTTAACGACTCAGGAATATCGTTCATTGTTGCTGCAATTTCATCGTTATTTATAACTTTTGCTGCACGCTCTAATAAACGTGAGTGAAGATAAAAAACATCGCCAGGGTATGCTTCACGTCCCGGTGGACGACGAAGTAGTAAAGAAACCTCACGATAAGATACTGCTTGTTTCGATAAGTCATCGTAAATAATTAATGCAGGACGACCGGTATCTCTAAAATACTCACCAATAGCAGCACCTGCAAAAGGAGCATAAAACTGAAGAGCAGCAGGGTCTGATGCATTAGCCGCAACTACAACTGTAAATGCCATAGCTCCGTTATCTTCTAAAGTTTTCACAATATTAGCAACTGTCGAAGCTTTTTGTCCAATAGCTACGTATATACAATATACAGGTTCGCCTTTATCGTAAAATTCTTTTTGATTTAAAATTGTATCAATAGCAATAGCTGTTTTTCCGGTTTGACGGTCGCCAATAATTAATTCACGCTGACCACGTCCTATTGGAATCATTGCATCGATAGCTTTAATACCTGTTTGTAACGGTTCGGTTACCGGTTGACGATACAAAACACCCGGAGCTTTACGCTCAAGAGGCATTTCAAATAATTCACCTTCAATATCACCTTTACCATCAATAGGCTCACCAATTGTGTTTATAACTCTTCCAAGAACTCCTTCACCAGCATTAATTGATGCAATTCTGTTTAATCTTTTTACAGAATCACCTTCTTTAATTCCTTCAGAATTTCCTAAAAGTACAGCACCAACATTATCTTCTTCTAAGTTAAGTACAATACCTTTAACACCATTATCAAATTCAATCATTTCGTTTGCTTGCACTTCGGTTAATCCGTAAATACGAGCAATACCATCGCCCACTTGAAGTACAGTTCCTACTTCTTGTAGCTCTACGTTAGTCTTTAGACCTTCTAATTGCTGTTTTAAAATTTCCGAAACTTCAGCAGGTTTAATATCAGCCATACTATATTATTTTTGTTTTTTTATAATTTTGATGAGTGTTTAAACTCGTTTTCTATTGCATGCAGTTTTCCTAAAATACTCATATCGTATTGTTGGTCTCCTACTCTTAAAATTATTCCTCCTATTAAATCAGGATTTATTTTTTCTTCTATTTCTACCTCTGTATTAAAATGACTTTTGATGAATTTAATAATACTCTCACGAGTTTTTTCATCTAAACCTTTTACCGATGTAATAATAGATTTTTTTATTCCTTTTTCTTTACGATACAAATCGAGATAATCGCGAACAATAGCGTCGAGATGTTCTTCACGCTTATTATCAATAATTAGGTTAAGAAAATTGAATGTACTAGCATTTACTTTGTTTTCGAAAACAGCTTTAATAATTGTTTTCTTTACAAGCGATTTTGCTATAGGATTACTTAATGATTCAGTAAAATCAGGTACACTTATCAGCACACTTTCTATTAACTGCATATCATTTTTTATTTCCTCGCCCAATTTTTTTTCTTGCGATAAAACATATAATGCTTTTGCGTATCTAACTGCAACTTTACTATAATTCATATTAGTTCAAGTTTACATCGTTAAGAATAGTTTCTACGTACTCTCTTTGTTTGGCATCGTCTGATAATTCTTTTTCAAGAACTTTTTTAGCTATATCGATAGATAAATCAGCCATTAAATGCTTAATCTCTCTTAAAGCTATATTTTTTTCATGCTGAATTGTTTCTCTTGCACTTGCAATAATTTTATCAGCTTCTTTTTGAGCTTCATCTTTAGATTGCGATACAATATGATGATTTTGCTCGTAAGCTTCAGCAAGAATTTTTTTACGCTCTTCGTTTGCAGCTGCAATTATTTTTTCGTTTTCTGCATTAAGATTTGCCATTTCCTCTCTTGCTTTATCTGCAGCAGAAAGAGCATCTGTAATAGAATCCTCTCTATCTTTAAGAGATTTCAATATTGGCTTCCACGCAAACTTTTTTAGTATGAATAAAACAATACTAAATGATAAAAGCATCCAAAACAAAAGACCTAAACCGGGAGTTACTAATTCCATTTTATTTATTTTAAAGTTGCCTGTTTTTCAGACTTATTTATAATTAAATTTAAAAAATCTTTCGGTTAACCAAGCGTTAACCGAAAGAGTAAAGTTTTAACTAATTCTAATTATACAAAAAGAATTAATAAACAAACCACAATAGCGAAGAAAGCAACACCTTCAACAAGAGCAGCTGCAATAATCATGTTAGAACGAATATCGCCAATTGCTTCAGGTTGACGTGCAATAGCTTGTACTGCACCACCTCCAATGTTACCAATACCGATACCAGCACCAATTACTGCTAATCCTGCACCTATTCCGGCACCCATTTTTGCGATTGCCATACTTGCTACGGCTTGTAAAATAACTGTTAATGAAATCATAGTTACTTATTTAAATATATATTAATTAATAAAAATTCTTTTTAATGAGACTCTTCTGTTGCCATTCCAAAATAAAGAGCCGATAATAATGTAAATACGTACGCTTGAATAAATGCTACTAATAATTCAAGAACCATTAAAAATACTTTAAAAGCTATTGAAACTATTGAAACACCGTACCCTAAACCCATATTTATTTCTCCAAATATAAATATTAAACTAATAAAACCAAGTCCTACAATATGACCTGCTGTTATATTAGCAAATAAACGAACCATTAACACAAATGGTTTAATAAATACACCCATTATTTCAACTATAGGCATTAATGGAATTGGAAATTTTAACCACCATGGCACTCCAGGTGTATTTACCATGTGAACCCAATAATTTTTGTTTCCGCTAAATGTTGTTATTGCAAATGTAAATAACGCAAGCACCATTGTTACTGCAATATTACCTGTTAAGTTAGCCCCTCCCGGAAAAATAGGTATTAGTCCTAATAGGTTATTGATAAAAATGAAAAAGAAAATTGTAAGTAGAAATGGTAAGTATTTCATATACTTCTTCTCTCCTATCGATGCTTTTGCAACATCGTCACGAATAAATATAATTAATGGCTCTAACAACGACTGCATACCTTTAGGTGCAATATTGGGGTTGTTTTTATATTTTTTACTAATTGACAAGAATATCCATAATAATAATGATATACTTACAAATAATGATAATACATTTTTTGTTATTGAGAAATCGTAAGGTTTATAAATCTCACCATTTTCCTTTTCTTCTATAATTTTACCTTTATACTCTCCTTTGTCATGCAGTTTAAAACCATTATGTGAATGCCCATGAGCTAAAGCACTAGACATAAAAACATGAAAACCTGAATGCTCACTATATAATATTATAGGTAAGGGTATAGATATATGCTTATGTCCTATTGTCATTATATGCCAGTCATGAGCATCAATAACATGTTCAATAATCATTGTTCCGGGATTAAACTCCTCCTCCTGTTCTGCATGTTCAGCATCTTCGTTGTTAGCAGTATGCTCTTCCTCTACTTCAGTTGTGGTTGAATTATGCTCTTCGGCATTTGCTAATGCCCTGAAACTAAAACTCGTTACAAACAATAACGCTAATATAAATATGGTCTTTTTCGAAGTCATTTTAACACTATAAATTTTGAACGGCAAAAGTAAGTTTTTTTTATTTATTAATTGTTATTTTATGCTATTATTTATAATAATTATTAATAAATTATTAACATTCAGGCAAGTCTTTAATAATCAGTAGATAAAAACAGTATTAATTTGAAGGATAATCAATTGTAAAATGCAGACCTATACTTTCCTTCCTAAGTTTTGCCATTTTTATAATTAAATAAGAGATATTAATCGAATTTCTAAGTTCACAAATATCTTTTGTAACAACAGATTTTTTAAATAAATCTTCTGTTTCTGAAAATAGTATTTGTAATCTATCTAAAGCTCGTTTTAAACGCAAATTAGACCTAACAATACCAACATAATTAGACATTATTTGCTGCAACTCTTTCATTGCCTGAGTTATTAATATCATTTCTTCTGACAATGAAGTTCCATCATCATTCCATTCAGGGATACCTTTTCTAAATTCTATATTTTTAATAGCTTTTATAGAATTTTGAAAAGCAAAATTAGAAAACACAATAGCCTCGAGCAATGAGTTTGATGCCAGCCTATTAGCACCATGTAAACCTGTTGAGGTTGATTCACCCGCAGCATACAAATATTTTATTGTTGTTTCCGATTTCAAATTTACTTTAATTCCTCCACATAAATAATGTGCAGCAGGCACTACTGGGATATATTCTTTTGAAATATCAATACCTATAGATTCGCATTTTTTTATAATATTTGGAAAATGTTCTTCTAACCGTTCTTTAGGTATTTTTGTAGCATCTAAATAAACAAACTCATCGCCGGAATTTTTCATTTCATTATCAATAGCACGAGCAACAATATCGCGAGGAGCTAGCGAACCACGCTCGTCGTATTTCTTCATAAATTTACGACCTGCTTTTGTTTTCAATATTGCACCATCGCCACGCAAAGCTTCAGTTATTAAAAAAGAAGGTCGCTCTCCCGGATTATATAAGGACGTTGGATGAAATTGAACAAATTCCATATTTTCTATACGAGCTTTTGCCCTAAATGCCATTGCTATGCCATCGCCTGTAGCAATTGTTGGGTTTGTTGATGTTTGATAAATATTTCCTATTCCGCCTGTAGCGATAAAAGTTGTTTTTGCAACTATTGTGATAATATGATTATTATTCATATTTAGGGCGTAAGCACCATAACATTCAACATTTTTTGATTTGCTTGTAACTAATTCCCCCAAATGATGCTGCGTAATTAAATCAATAGCATAATGATTTTCTAAAACTGAAATATTATTATGATTTTTCACCTCCTCTACTAATGCACGCTGAACCTCAAAACCTGTATTATCTTTATGATGAAATATTCTATTTTCGGAATGTCCTCCTTCTTTTGCTAAATCATAATTAGTTGCTGAACTTTTATCGAATTTTGCACCCCAACTTATTAATTCTTTTATTCTTTCTCTTCCTTCTTTTACAACTATATCAACAACTTGTTTATCTGATAAGCCGGCTCCGGCATTTATTGTATCTTCTATATGTTTATCGTAACTATCATATTTTTCGGTTACGGCAGCTATGCCTCCTTGTGCATACTGCGTATTTGTTTCGTTTATTAATGCTTTAGATAAAATTATCACCTTTCCATACTCGGCAACTTTAATGGCATAACTTAATCCTGCAATACCTGAACCAATTACTAAAAAATCGCAATATTTTTTCATAATTACAAAGATATGTTTTTTTTGGGTTATTTATCTGTAAAGAAAGGTATTTTAGTTTTTATTTTTTGCCACGAATGCACGAATAAATATTTGAAGTTTATTGATAATTTGATAAATGTCGCTAACGTACGAATTTAATATTTATGTACGAAATATATAGAATTAATGCGGATAATGTGACAAACACAACAAATAATATAATTTTATTTGTGAATTAAGCCTATTTACTTAATTATATCTAACTTTGTGAAAATAATTTAATACATAAACAAATAATTATTTTTTGTGAAATATATTTTATTCATGAAGTATAATAATTGGCACAAATATGTAATATTACAAACACAAATATATGATTTTAAAGAGTATCCCGCTATATTTAAGAATAATTATTGGAATGATTTTAGGAACCATTTTAGGTGTTATTTCTATTAAATTTGGATTTGAGAATGGTATAAAAGATTGGATTGCTCCTTTTGGTACAATATTTATGAACTTACTTAAATTAATTGCTGTCCCTTTAATTTTTGTATCGTTAGTTACTGGTATTACAGGTTTAAAAGATGTATCTAAACTTTCGAGTATGGGAGGTAAAACTATTGCATTATACATTATTTCTACAGTTATAGCTATTTCAATAGGTTTAGTTTTAGTAAATATAATTAAACCGGGCGATGCTTTTCCTGACAGAATGAAAACTGAAATGGTTAAGGAATTTTCTGATAAAGTTACTGCAAAACAAGAAATTGCAGCTGAGCATCGTGCAAAAGGACCCTTACAGTTTTTAGTAGACTTAATACCTTCAAATATTATTGCAGCTTCATCAAAAAACAATAAAATGTTACAAGTAATATTTTTTGCGGTATTGTTCGGAATATCAATAATACTGTTACCTGAAAGCAAAACAAAAACAGTAGTTAAATTTTTTGATGAACTTAATATTGTAATTCTCAAATTTATTGATATAATAATGAAATTTGCACCTTATGGCGTTTTTGCATTATTGGCAGCTTTAATTGCCGAAATTACAGGTGGAAGTACCGACGATACACTTACATTGTTTAAAGGATTAGGGCTTTATTCCTTAACTGTAATAATAGGGTTGCTATTAATGATATTTGTCGTTTATCCAATTCTTTTAAAACTATTTTCAAAAATAAAATATCGCAAATTTATTAAAGGTATTTTTCCTGCACAACTTATGGCTTTTTCTACTAGTAGCAGTGCTGCAACATTACCTGTAACAATGGAACAAGCCGAAAAAGAAGTAGGTATAAGTAAAGAGACAGCAAGCTTTGTTTTACCTATTGGAGCTACCATAAATATGGATGGGACTAGTTTATATCAAGCTGTTGCTGCAGTTTTTATTGCTCAAGTTTTTGGTTATAATTTAGATTTAGGACAGCAACTTACAATAGTGCTTACTGCTACACTTGCATCAATAGGTTCGGCTGCTGTACCCGGAGCCAGTATAGTAATGCTTGTTATTGTGCTAGAATCTATTGGCGTACCGAGTTCGGGTATTGCTCTTATTTTTGCTGTTGACAGAATTTTAGATATGCTCAGAACCACAGTAAATGTAACTGGTGATACTACTGTTGCGGCTATTATTGATAGTAAATAGGAGTATTAATATTTAATAGAAAGTAAAAAGCTCAAAATATTAGCATTCAAACCATCAGACCTACTGTAATTTGCATATCTTAACTCAATAGATTTTAATACTGTTAATCTACGTTTTGATGGAAATTTCATTCGTGCAATACCAAAAACAGGCGAAAATTTAATTCCTAATCCATATTTTTGGCTCGTAAATTTAGACAAATCATAATCTGACGTATAAAACTCTGAACCCATTTTTGTTTTGCCATAAGGAGCAAAATACATAGATGCAGACTGGTTGTAATATCTATAAAATGGTTTTAGCACAAAACTACTTCCAATTTTAAATGCAAGGCTTGCATCATAGGTGTTTCCATATAATTCAAAACTATCGTAATAATATCTGTAATAAAAATTAGCAACCATAAAATCGGTTACAAACCAATTAAGCCTCAATCCTATAGGAACTTTATATCTTTGACGAGGTAGAAATTCGGCTTCAACAGTTTTAAGTTCTTCATAATCTTGTGGTATTCCATCATCAAAATAAACACGATGAAACGGCGTGTATAAAATTCCATTTTGCGAAACATAATCTAATAAAAAAGACATTTGTATTCGCTTTGTTAATACTTGAGAATACGAAAACGATAATGCTCCGGTTTTTCTTACATCAGTACCGTACCTGTCATCATCTCCTCCGCTTCCTTGATAAGTATATTCTGGTCTATGACGCAATTCTGCAGGATAAATAAGCAACCATGTATCATAAAAATAATCAAAACCTAAAGCTAATTCGGTATTGTCGTTATTAAATGAAAACGAATAATCTAAACCTGCAGAAACTGAGGTTACATCAAATTCGTGAGAAAAGCTAAACTTTGGTGAAATAGTATGATTTTTAATTTTACGTGAATATTTTAAATTAAAATTTGGTCGAACATCGCTCGACGAAGCTGATGAGATATAACTTGCACTTGAGGTATATTTGTCAATTTTATCAGACGATGCTGAAGTATACGCATCTATTCCTAAATTTACATTGAAAGAGTTAACCGAATCTGTTACAACATGAATAAACAAAAACGATTCTAAAGCATTTAATTTTTGACTTCCTATACCACCTTCAACAGCAGAGTGTTCGCCATCTTGCTCGTAATATCCTGCAAAAAAGTCTATCTCAACTTTTTTAATATTATCGTTATCCGATTCAGTAAATTTTGCATTTTCAGAATCGGTTTGTGCGTATAAAACACTACTCACAAAAGCCAATATTATAATTAATTTTAATTGCATCCGCATCCTCCTCCATTTTTACCACCATTTGCACCGGAAGCTCCTTCACGATACATCATTACCGACCCCTCCAATGATTTTATCTTTTTTTCACTAAGTTGCATATCTTCGTCATTCAAATACATTTTTTGATATGATTTAACCGAAACACATGAAGAAAATGCTAAAAAGGTAAAAATTGCTATTATGTATATTTTTTTCATTTATTATCTAATTTTAATTTATCAGAAACTAATATATTATCATCATTATCAATTATTAACACATCAAAACCTTTTAATTTATTAATTAGTGAAATACCTTTTTTTGCACCCATTACAAAAATTGAAGTAGCCAAAGCATCAGCAACTTCGGCATCAGGACAAAAAATTGTAACACTTCTAATACCAATTGCTGGCCAGCCCGTTTTTGGGTTTATTATATGTGAATACTTTACACCATTAATTTCAATAAATTTTTCGTAATTACCAGATGTTACTACAGCTCTATCAGAAATATTAAAATCAGCAATATTATGTTTGTCATTTTTTGGATCGGCAATGGCAATTTTCCATTTATTGTTATTTTCATCTTTTCCCCAAGCTATAAGGTCGCCCCCCGCATCAACAATCCCATTTTTTATACCTAATTTTAATAGTAATGCTTTGCATT
Source organism: uncultured Bacteroidales bacterium (assembly GCA_947311115.1). GTDB lineage: Bacteria > Bacteroidota > Bacteroidia > Bacteroidales > JAFGXI01 > DYMG01. Next base: position 27,438 of record CAMZKE010000123.1, read on the forward strand.
TATTTGCAGCATATCCTTTTCCAATAGCTCCAAATCCAATTCTCATAGCTTTATTTTTTAGAAAAACGGTTAAAGAATCTTGATTTAAAATTATATTTTTATAGTTTACTAATTTCAGTTTTTTATTAATAATACTGCTGTCAGGTAAAGTTGTTCTGCTACCATCAAATTTCCAAATATTATCAAACGAAGCATAAGAAATATCGAAATAGCCATCAGTTAATTTTGATATTTTTTTTGAACGCTTTATTAAGAAAAATAATTCTTTGCTAACTTTAACAGGCTTAATACCTGCATCTTTATTTATTAAAAATGTTTCTGAATTTTTATTCCAAGAAGATATTAAATTCTCAATTCTAATTATTTCGTTACGAACAAGAGTATATTTTTTTTCAGCAATGATATAATTTGAATCAACAAAAGCAATAACAAATGTTGACCCCATAAAAATTTCAACTTTCTGAAATCTAATAGCCGAAAAAGAATTAAAATAAATAAAAAACAGTATTGCAAATATTGTTAATCTCATTAATTAATAAGAATTTTTTGTATTCCTGTTTTATTAGCAATTTTTACTGAAATAAAATATACACCGGCATCAAACTTAGAAATATCTATTTGTCCATTACTTTCTAATTTATTTTTTATTAAAACTGTCTTTCCATTAATATCAACAATTTTAAGTTCGTCAATAATTTTATCAGCAATACTAATATTAATAAAATTACTTGCCGGATTAGGACTAATTTTAAATGCAATTGTATTATTTATTTCGGAAACAGAACTAATATCGGTATTATATTTTACTAACATATTTTTATAGTATGCCTCATCAGCAGGAGTAACTGCATTTGTATCACCCTTTATAAAATTAATTGTAGTTATTGGTCCTTGCGAATCTTTATCAGTAAATTCTATATTAACAGAATAATTACCATCGGCAACCAGTGTTCCGTTTTTATCTTTACAATCCCAAGTATATTGATGTGCTTGATGCGATGTTAAAGTTGCTCCGGTTATAGCATCAGTAGTATTGCCAAGCGAGGATAACTTCCATTTAAAAAGATAATAAGCTCTTTCAGCAGCTTGTTTAGTTATTGTTTTTACAAAATCGCTATTTTGATTGGTTATCCAAACAGCCAAAACATGACGCGGAGAATATTGTCCGTTATCGGTTTGAGTAGTAAACTCTATGTTAACACTTTCGGCAACATTAGTGTTTTTTTGAGCATTTATATTTGTAAATAAAGCAAATACAACAATTACTAAAATAATGTTTTTCATTTTTTATACTTTTTTATTTGATTAATAAACTCACTTGGAGTTACGTGATTATATATTAAAGTTGCTTTTATTTTTGCATCAGGCGAAAATAATATAACTTTAGGGAACTCTCCTCTTTTATTGTATTTTGAGGCAAGTTGATTGTTATGCTTTTCTTTATCCTTACTTAATTTATTTTTCTTTCTTCTAGGAAAATCGGCTCGGTAAACAATTAAATTTTTGTTAGCATAGTTAGCGAACAAGCTATCTTTAAGTATATTAATATCAAGCATCATACAAGGTTTACACCAATCAGAACCCGAAAAAATTAGAAGTAAATATTTGTTTTGTTTAGCAGATAATTCTTTTGCTTGAGTAAAGTTGTCTGCGTAAATTAATTTAGTTTTTTCTTGCGAATGTAAATTAGTAGAGAATAATATGCTTACTAAAATTATATAAAATATGTATTTCATTTATAAAATTTAAAAATTAATAATTAATAACATAATTAAAGACGTTATAATCTTGTTTTAGTTGCATTTTATATCAGAAAAAAATTACAAAACCATTATTTTTTTAGAAATAGACTGTAAATTATCGTTTACCCTAATAATATACACTCCTTTTCTAATACCATTTAGAATAAAATTAGATTTACCTTTTATTATCTGTTTTGCAATATTAACTTTTCCGTTTATCGATATTAAATTAAGTGTGTAGTTTTTCTCTGTAGGTTTATTAAATACTAATTCTATAGAATAGTTAGTCTGTAAGATATTAAAGTTAAAATCGTTTAATTTTATATTTGCAATATTTGTTGTTGGAATAACATAAGGGTCAGCCCAAGTTAATTCTAACATTGTGTTTCCGGCATAGTTTGGTGCATAAAGTCGCATAGTATCGTCGTTACGCCCTACTCCTGCATTTAGCATTGCTGTAGCCCCTGTTGATGCATCAACTACAACTGTAGAATCGTAAGATGTGCCATTCCATTTATACTCAATTAAGCTATTATTAGGGTAATTCCAACCTGTAGCGTATGTTGTGTAAATTGCATTTTTAGCATCGCTTTTTAGTTTAGCCATACGCATATCGCCACGTTTACCGTTTGCTGTTAAGCTAATAATATCCCAATTTTGAGATGATGAATTGTAAGATATTTCATGTCTTCCATTGTTTGTGTTTGCATAAATTCTATTAATACCGTCATTTCTAACATCACCCATATAAAAAGGGTCAGGCCAAATAAAAGTATTTGTTATACTTGTTGAATCGAAAGATGAACCATTCCATGTCATTTGTCGTAAAAATTCGCCTGTAGAGTACACTTCGTTTTGTCCGTTATTTGTAGCATCGCCAACAAAGCCATTTCCTTCCATCTCAAAATCGTATAAATGTACTCTATCCCACGATGTTCCGTTCCAAGTATATTCGTTAAATCCTACTGCAGCATAGCCTCCAATATAAAGGCGGTTTAATCCATCGTTTCTACCATCACCAATCATTATTTCAGTAATGCCATCAGCTTCGGTATAAACTGTAACGGTGTTCCATTGCGTTCCATCCCAAGTAGATTCGTAAATATGTCCTCCATTATGATTCCATTCTACCGAATAAACTCTATTTATTCCATCGTTTCTACAAGCTCCAACTTCTACTTGAATAAGATTTGCATCGGTTATTCCGCTATAAATTGTTGTTCTATCCCACTGATGGTTGGCTTCGTTCCAAGTAAATTCATACAAGCCATCGTTTCTACTCGAATTATAAACATGTTGCAAGCCATCGTTTCTTCCGTCAGCTACACATACATCAAAAGCATTTCCTGCCGGAATATTACCAATTGTTGCCACGTTCCATTGAGCAAAACTTGACAAAACAAATAAATTTAGTACTACTAAAAATGTGTTTTTTAATTTCATAGTGTGAAAAATTTAATAATAAATAAAAGTAATAATATAAATTAAGACGTTAAAATCTTTTTTTAGTTGCTTTAATGAATATACTTGCCGTAAGCGAACTAGGTATCATTATGGAATAATAATAATATTTGATATATTCCATTTATAAACAAGCTATTATATCAAATTTAAAACCAACCAAATTGATGTAATTAGATTATTCAATATACAATTTTCTTTTCCTGATACTTTGTTGCAAACCACTTTCAGTATATAACTTCATGGTTCGATGCCTCGTTTCATAAAAAGAAAAAAAAACATGAATAATTCCATCTAACTAAATTAGTAAAATTCTGAATATCACCAATATGGTGTTTATTAAAATTTAGTTAGATATTTTTTGCTACTTTTTCTAAAGTCTTGTAA
>CAMZKE010000124.1 GCA_947311115.1 uncultured Bacteroidales bacterium
AATATGATTCGATAATTCTTTAGGGGTATTTATCTTCATTTTTTTAGCACAAAGATAATAATTATGCACTAAGCCTAAAATTGACCTTTAGGTCGGTATTTATTGATATTGTTTTATACATTATTCTAGTTTTTGTTAGTTATAGTATTTACTGATGAAACCATATTTTCCCAAGTCTTTGATAGTTGTTTCTGAAAATTTTTACCTTCATTTGTTATTGAATAGTATTTGCGGGGAGGTCCTTGTTTGCTTTCTTCCCAATGATACGATAGTAAACCTGAATTTTTCATTCGTGTTAAAAGAGGGTATAGTGTGCCTTCAACAACAATTAGTTTTGCATCTTTAAGTTGCTTTATTATATCAGATGCATATGATTTGTTATTTTCTAAAATACTAAGAATACAGAATTCTAAAACTCCTTTTCGCATTTGTGATTCTATATTGCTATTTATCGTCATGTTTTTTTATTTACAATGCAAAGATATATGTTTTGTATGGTAGTATGCAATACATAGTATTATTATTTAACATATTTTAACAATTCGTAATTAGGTATAAATACTCTATATTTGCAAAAAAATAAAGAAAATTACCTATTAAATGAGAAAAAACGAAGTTCCGCAAGACGATGCAAATATGCTAGAAGGCAAAACACGTGAACTCCAGTATGCACTTGATGAAAATGGTAGTTATGTTGAGGTTAAAAGTGTAGGTTGGGAGCCAAAGAATATTGTTATGCAGCAGGCTTGGGAAGAGGTAAAAGAAAATATTAATTATGCAATTGAAGAAATAGAAAAAGGAAATAAAAGTCCTATATATTTTTTTATGCATAAAAATATTATGGACGAAAAAATACTTGCTGAGTACACCGGATTTTGGATATTTATTGTTAAGCGTCATCTAAAACCGAGTATTTTTAAAAAAATATCGAAATCTAAATTACAAAAATATAAAGAAGTGTTTAAGTTAGACTCAGTAAACGAACTAATAAATTTTGATGCAAAAAAAGAATTAGAAAAAATAAAGTTTGAAATTTGAAAATAGAATTTAATCATAAAATGTCGGCTCATTGTGAAAACGGAGTTACGGCCAATTTACTCAGGCATTACGGAATAGAATTAAGCGAGGCAATGGTTTTTGGAATTGGTTCAGGACTGTTTTTTACGTATTTACCATTTATTAAAATGAATGGTGTTCCTGTTGTTTCGTTCAGACCATTACCCGGATTAATTTTTAAGCGGGTAAATAAAGCCCTTGGAGTAAAAACAAAAACATATCGTTTTCCTAAAAATCCTGAAAAGGCAATGAGTTTGTTAGATGAAAAAATTTTAGAAGGCATACCCGTTGGAATGGTCGTTGGGGTTTATAATTTAACATATTTTCCGGCTCCGTATCGTTTTCATTTTAATGCTCATAATATTGTCGTTTTTAATAAAGATGGTAATATATATTCAGTTAGCGATCCAATTATGGAAAATATTGAAACAATATCGTATAATGATTTGAAACTTGTTAGGTATGCTAAAGGAACATATAAGCCTAAAGGTAAAATGTATTATATGACTTATGTTCCAAAAGAGTTTGATTTGCGTAATGCTATAAAAAAATCATTAAATAAAACAGCAAAATATATGACAGTGTATCCGGGACAAGTTATAGGTGACCGTGCTATGCGTATGTTGGCTAAAGATATTAGAAAGTGGCCTGTAAAATATGATAGAAGAAAAGCGGCAAAATATCTTGGCTCAATTGTCAGAATGCAAGAAGAGATAGGTACAGGAGGTGCAGGATTTAGATTTATGTATGCTGCTTTTTTACAAGAAGTAGGTAATTTGTTAGATAATGCTGAACTTGCAAAACTTTCAGAAGAAATTACACTTATTGGCGACAAATGGAGATTGTTTGCAACACAATGTGCAAGAGTAATTAAGAGCCGAAATAATACAGATATTACTTACGATTCTGTGGCAGATTTACTTGTAGAAATTTCTTATGATGAAAAAGCTTTTTTTAATAAACTTTTAAAAGTAAATTTGTAGCTTGTCGGAAATAATTAAAATACAAGCTGTAAGCAAGGTTTATAAAGCTAATAATTTTCCTTCGTTAAATAATTTAACCTTAAATATTAACGAAGGAATAACTGGCATTTTAGGGCCAAATGGGGCTGGCAAAACTACACTAATTCACATTGTTACCGGTTTAATTAAAAAATTTGATGGTGAGGTTAAGTGTTTTGATTTTGAGCTTCCTAAGCAAATAAATAAAATAAAACCATTAATAGGTATAGTTCCTCAAGAAATTGCTTTGTATGATGATTTAACAGCTGTAGAAAATTTAACGTTTTTTTCTTCGTTGTATAGAATTAATAAAAAAATAATATTGCAAAATATTAATAATTATTTAACCGATTTAGGATTGTTTGAACGTAGAAACGATAAAATCAAAAACTTCTCAGGAGGAATGAAGCGAAGGGTAAATCTTATTTGTGGTTTGTTGCATAAGCCACAGTTACTTTTACTTGATGAGCCAACAGTAGGTGTTGATGTGCAAAGCAAGAAAGTTATTCTAGAATTTCTAAAAAAATTAAATAATAAAGGAACAAATATTATATACACATCTCATTTAATGGAAGATGTACAGTTTTTGTGTGATACTGTTAATATTATTGATAATGGAGAACTTATTGAATGTGGCAAAACAGATGAGTTAATTACTAAATACGAGAACTGTAATAATTTAGAAGATGTATTTGTACATTTAACAGGCAAAGCACTAAGAGATTGAAAATTTTAATAAATATATTAAAAAAAGATAGCTTGTTAATTCTACGCGATAGAGTAGGACTTGCATTATTATTTATTATGCCAATTTCGTTAGTAATTATAATGACACTTCTACAAGATTCTACATTTAAAGCACTCGAAGAAGAAAATATTAAAATAATAATTGTAGATAATGATAGAGATATTGTAGGTAAGAGCATTATTGCCGGTTTGGATTCTTCTAATATGTTTACTGTTAAGCAATTAAATGCTATTGGTGATACAATAACGGTTGAACAAGCAAGGCAATTAGTTTCTGATGGAGAATATAAAATGGCATTAGTAATACCTAAAAAAACTACACGAACTATAAAGCAAGCAATTTCTAAGGAAATAAAGGTGCAAATGCCGTCGTTAGGAGTAAAGCGGAGTAAAAACAATAAAAAATATAATTCTCAAATCAATATATTTTTCGATCCTGTAATTAAAGCATCATTTAAGAAAGCAATTCTTGGCAGTATTCGTGAAATAATTGCAAAAGTACAAACTCAATTAGTTTTTAAATCATATACGAAAACAATAAAAAAGATAACCGGTAGAAAAAATGATAATTTATTTCCTCTTGATATAGTTAGTGTTTCAGAGAAATCTATAGGAACATTTGCAGAACAAAAACTACCAACATCAACCCAGCATAATGTACCGGCTTGGACAGTTTTTGCAATATTTTTTATTGTTATTCCATTATCCGGACAAATAATTTTTGAAAAAACAGAAGGTACATTATTTCGGTTAAAAACCACCCCTGTACCTTATTATATGCTAATGCTGAGCAAAATATTATTATTTACGTTAATATCAGTGATACAATCAATTTTATTGGTGCTAATAGGTATTTATATTTTACCTTTAATGGATATGCCTCAACTATTTATAAAAGATATTTATCAAATATTTGATATAATTATTTTTACTTTTTTTATTGGTTTAGCAGCAACAGGATATTCGGTATTAATTGGTACAATAGCAAATAATCAGCATCAAGCAGCAATTTTTGGAAGTTTGTCTGTCGTAATTTTGGCTGCAATTGGTGGTATTTGGGTGCCAATATATATAATGAATAGTTTTATGTTAGCATTAAGTAATATTTCGCCACTAAATTGGAGTATAAATGGTTTTTATGATATATTTTTGCGAAATCAAAATGTTTTAAGTTTATACCCTGAAATTATTAAACTTACACTATTTTTTGTTGTAAGCCTAATTATTTCGGCAATTTACGAAAAGCGAAAAATAGTATAAAAATGAAAGCATATTTTGCAGGTTATAATATTATAACATCGTTGGGTACAACAGTTAAAGAAAATGTAGAAAATATATTACAAAATAAATCAGGTGTTAAATTACATAATGCTTATGGTGCTATAACAGAGCAAATTCAATTGTCAGAAGTAAATAAAAATGTAATTTTTGCCGATTTTGATAATGATGATTTTACTACTTTCGAGAAATTCTTAATTTTTTCGATAAGAAAATCACTAATAGATTCTAAAATAAAAATTTCTGAAAAAACAGGATTAATATTATCAACTACAAAGGGCAATATTGAGCTATTAGATAAAGAAAAAGCTGATAAATATGATATTGATAGAATTAATTTATGGAAATCGGCGGAAGTAGTATCAAAATATTTTGGAATAAAAACAGAGCCTTTAGTTATTTCTAATGCATGTATTTCCGGTGTTCAAGCAATAAATGCAGGAATGAGAATGATACAAGCAGAACAATGCGATAATGTAATAGTGGTAGGAGGAGATATACTGTCAGATTTTGTTATTTCAGGTTTTTTGTCGTTTAAATCAATTAGTTCAAAACCTTGTAAACCTTTCGATAAAAACCGTGATGGTTTAAGTTTAGGAGAAGGTGCTGCCACAATGCTAATTACTTCGTTCCCTTGTCAAGCTAGCGAGCCAAAAATTGAATTTATTGCAGGTGCTACGGCTAACGATGCTAATCATATATCAGGACCTTCGCGTACGGGAGAAGGGCTATATCAGGCAATTGATACTGTTTTGCAAGGAAATACAAACATTGATTATATTTCGGCTCATGGAACCGCTACTCCTTATAACGATAATATGGAGTCGATAGCACTAAACAGATGTGGATTGCAGAATGTACCGGTTAATAGTTTTAAAGGATATTTTGGGCATACATTAGGAGCTGCCGGACTTATTGAAACAGCTTTAACTATTTACTCAATGCAAAATAATATACTTTTTAATACTTTAGGTTTTGATGAGCTTGGAACCGATGAGGAAATAAATGTAATAAATAAAAACGCTCCGCAACAAGTTAATTCTGTACTTAAAATTGCTTCAGGTTTTGGAGGAAGTAACGCAGCTTTGTATATGGTTAAAGAGTAGAAATGTAGTTGAAAGGTTTTAAGGTTGAAAGGTTTTAAGGTTGGAATGTTTTAAGGTTTAAAGGTTTTAATGTTTTATGGTTTGAAAATTTAAATGGTAGAAATAAAATGATTATTACAAAACATATAAGTATAGTTAACGCAGAAGTAGAAGTAAACGGAGAAAAAGTTTTTTCAAATACAGCAGCTGATTCGTTAAATGCTTTTCTAAAGTCTATTTATAGAGAATATGGAATAAAGTATCCAAAATATTTTAAGATGGATAGACTTAGTAAATTAGGTTTTATTGCTTCCGAAATTTTATTGAAAGAGCAAAATTTATCTGAAAAATATAAGCCAAATGAAGTTGCTGTAATTATTAGCAACTCATCAAGTACAATCGATGTTGATACAAAATACTATAAAACACTTACTGATAAAGATGATATTCCAAGTCCTGCATTGTTTGTATATACATTACCAAATATAATGATTGGTGAAATATGTATAAGAAATAAGTTTAGAGGCGAGATAGCATTTTTAATTAGTAAAGAATTTAATGCCAAGCAAATATACGAATATGCAAAATCAATTTTTGCTAATAATAAAAAAATAAAAACTTGCATTATTGGTTGGGTAGAATTGAGCTCTGACACAAATTATAATGCAAATTTGTTTTTAATTGAAGCCTTTGATAATAACAAAAATAATATTACTTTTGATGTTTCAAATTTAATAAAAAAGTATAAAAAATAATAGAATGGATAAATTAATACAAGAGCTTAAAGTACAAATAATTGAACAGTTAAATTTAGAGGATATTGAACCTTCTGATATTGATGAAAATGAAGCTCTTTTTGGAGATGGGTTAGGTTTGGATTCTATTGATGCATTAGAATTAATAGTTTTAATGGAAAAAGATTACGGAATTAAAATTCAAGATTCTAGTAAAGGAAAAGAGATATTTTTCTCTATAAAAACAATGGCAGAATTTATTAAGGCAAATCAAAAGTAGAAATTATATAAATTTATGTCCAATATATATATTACCGGTTTAGGTATAATTTCTGCTATTGGCGATAATTGTGTCGAAAATTTAAACTCATTAACGCAAAGTAAATCAGGAATAAAAACTATAAAACACTTACAAACAATTCATAAAAACGAATTTGTTGTTGGTGAGATTTCATATTCTAACAAAGAATTAGGCGAAATTGCAGGTGTAAATGATTACGCAAAACAATCGCGTACAGCATTATTGGCTATAATAGCTGCCAAAGAAGCTGTTAAACACTCAAATATAGATTTAAACGACGGCTTACGTACAGGAATTATTTCGGCAAGTACTGTTGGAGGTATGGATATTACGGAAAATTATTATACTTCGGAATCAACACAAGATAATAATAATTTTATTTTAACTCACTATGCAAGCAATCATGTAGAGGTAATTTGTGATTTACTTGGAATAAATGATTTTTCTGCTACAATTAGTACTGCATGTTCATCATCAGCGAATGCTATAATGAATGGAGCAAGGCTTATTAAGTCGGGTAGGTTAGATAGGGTTATTGTTGGCGGAACAGATGCGTTGTCAAAGTTTACTTTAAATGGGTTTAATACACTAATGATTTTAGATAATGAGTTGTGCAAACCTTTCGATGAAAACAGAAAAGGTTTAAATTTAGGAGAAGGTGCTGCATATTTAGTACTCGAATCAGAGGAGTCGGTAAAAAAATCAAACAAAAAAGTATTAGCAAAAGTTTTAGGTTATGCAAATGCGAACGATGCATATCATCAAACAGCCTCATCTCCGGAAGGTAATGGTGCTACATTAGCAATGAAACAAGCTATAAAAAGTGCAAATATTTCTGCAAACAAAATATCGTATATAAATGTTCACGGAACAGGTACTCCTAATAACGATGATTCGGAAGGTACTGCACTTCAAAATATTTATGGCGATAATGTACCTGCTTTTAGTTCAACAAAATCATTTACAGGGCATACACTTGGAGCTGCAGGTGCTATCGAAGCTGTTTTTTCGGTATTGGCTATTAATAATAATTTAATTTATCCTAATCTTAATTTAAAAAATAATATTGAGAAGTTTAAATTTAAACCTGTTACTAAGTTGATAGAAAATAAAGATGTCGATGTTGTTTTAAGCAATTCTTTTGGGTTTGGAGGAAATAATTCAACTATAATTATTGGTAAAGCAAAATAATGGAAGTATATATAAACGGTATAAATGCAATTTCACCTCAAGAAACTTACGATAACAGTTTGTTTTTAAACGAAATTATAGAGTATTCAGATGAGTTTTTAACAGTAATTAAGCCTAATTATAAAGAATTTATAAAAGCTAATGTGCTTCGAAGAATGTCTAATATAATACGAATGGGAGTTGTTTCTGCTCGTATGGCAATGCAAGAGGCTAATGTTGAAAATCCTGATGCTATAATTGTAGGTACAGGCTTAGGTTGTATGACTGATACTGAAAAGTTTTTAAACCGTCTTTTAGAAAATAACGAATCACTTTTAACACCTACATCTTTTATACAAAGTACGCATAATACTGTTGGTGCACAAATTGCAGTTATGATAAGTTGTAATAATTATAATATGACTTATGTAAATAAAAATAATGGCTTTGAAACTTCTCTGTTAGATGCTTTAATGATGTTTGAAGAGGGTGGTGCTGATAATATTCTTGTAGGAGCTGTTGATGAAATGACTCCTGACAATCATAAGCTGAAAAAACGTATAAACGCTTGGAAAAATGAACCTGCTACGATTTCAACTCTATTAAGTTCTAAAACTAAAGGCTGTATTGCAGGCGAAGGTTCAACATTTACAGTGTTATCTAAAAATAAAACGGAACAAACTTATGCTAAATTTGTAGATGTTTTTACTATTTACAAAGCAACCGAAGAAGATTTATATACAAAGTTGTTACAGTTTTTAGAAGAAAATAATTTATCAGTTAATGATATTGATGTTGTAGTTACAGGTAATAATGGCGACTACGAAAGTGATAAAATGTATAATGATTTTACCTCTAAATTCTTTTTACAGTCAGTGCAAGTAGTGTATAAACATCTAATTGGCGAACATGGAAGTGCTTCAGCTTTTGGATTTTGGCTTGCTGCAAAAATTTTAAAAACTCAAACAATTCCGGAAATTGTTAATTTTAATAAAAAAGAAACTAGTAAAATAAAGAATATTTTAGTTTATAATTTTGATTACTACTTTAAGAATAATCATTCGTTTGTGTTGCTGCAGGAAGCATAAATTATAAAAAAAATCTGCTATAAATTTACAGCAGATTTTTTTTTGTGATATTTTTTTGTGAGTATTTATTTCAAAGGTGCATTTTCAAGAATATCAACCAAATGTTTTCTAAATTTTGCAACCGTTGGTATAAGCACTCTTTCGGCAGGAGAGTGAACTTCTCTAAGTGTTGGACCGAACGAAACCATATCTAGTTTTGGATATTTCTCCAAAAATAAACCACATTCCAAACCTGCGTGAATTGAGCGTACAACAGGTTCAATATCGAATAATTTTTTGTACGAATCTCTTGCAATAACAAGTATTTCTGAATTAGGGTTCGGTTCCCAACCCGGATAGCCATCACCTTGAGTTGTTTTAAAATTAGCAAGCTCGAAAACACTTTTAACCATTGCTGCTATATCATCTTTCATACTTTCGCTATCGCTACGTTGACTTGTAGTTATTTCAATAATATTATTATCTTTAAATTTAATCGATGCTAAGTTTGTTGATGTAGAAACCATTCCTTTCATGCTTGGACTCATAGTAATTACACCGTGAGGACAGGCATGAATAGCATTAAATAAATTTTTCTGAGTATTAATATCTATTATCTTTTCTATATGGTTGGCTTCTGATAAAATAATTTCTAATTTATCTTCAATAATTTTATTTTCGGCTTTAATGTTTTCAGAAATAGAATTAAAATACTGTTTAAATTTGTTGATGTTGTTTGTTGGAATACAGAATGTTGCATTAGCTTCTCTTGGAATAGCATTACGTAAGTTACCACCATCAAAATTGCTTAGTCTTAAACCGAAATTATCTGAAGCATAGTGTAAAATACGATTTAAAATTTTGTTTGAATTGCCATGTCCTTTATCAATTTCATCGCCTGAGTGACCACCTTTTAAACCTTTAACTTCTATATTAAAAAAATTGCAATTTTCTTGTGGATGTTCATTTGTATATGTTATTTCAGCAACTGTATCAATGCCACCTGCACAGCCAATAAAAATTTCTCCATCATCCTCCGAATCTAAATTTAAAAGTATTTTAGCTTCAAAAAAGTTTGGCTTTAATGCAAAAGCTCCTGTTAATCCTGTTTCCTCATCAACCGTAAATAAACATTCAATAGGGCCATGTTTAACATCGTTTGCAGTAAGCATGTCCATTTGTGCAGCAACACCAATACCATCGTCAGCTCCAAGAGTTGTACCTTTTGCTTTTACCCAATCGCCATCAATATATGGTTGAATAGGGTCGTTATCAAAATCGTGAACGGTATCATTGTTTTTTTCACAAACCATATCCATATGACTTTGCATAATTATGGTTTTGCGGTTTTCCATACCCGGAGTAGCCGGTTTTTTCATTAAAATATTACCGGCTTCGTCTTTAACTGCCTCAATATTATTATCTTTTGCCCAGTTCATTAAAAAGTTTATTACTTTTTCTTCTTTTTTTGATGGACGTGGAACTTTGCAAAGTTCCTCAAAATAACCCCATAAACTTTGAGGTTCTAAATTACTTATTGTTGACATAGTTTAATTTTATAAATATGGTTATTTTCTTGTTTGCTTTTAGCAACCATTATTTTTATATATTATTTTTGCTTCTCTATTTCCAAGTTTTTTTGATTTTTTCCAATCTTTGCAAGCCCCTTTTTTATCGCCTAAACCTTTTTTTGCCCAGCCACGATTATTGTATCCTTCTTGGTCTTCAGGATTAATCTCTAAGACTTTATCAAAATCAGTTAGGGCTTTATTAAATTGTTTAATTTTGTTATAAGCACTACCTCTACTTAAATATGCAAACGAATTTTTAGGGTTTAATTTAATTACTTCGGTGTAATCTTTAATAGCATTATTGTAATCTTTTAATCTTAAATATGCGTAAGCTCGCTGCAAATATGCATTAGACATTTCCTTGTCTAAATCTATTGCTTCGCTGTATTTTGCAATTGCTTCAGAATAATTCTCTTTGTTACTCAGTATATCCCCTTGTTTAATAGCGTCTTCTGCGGTCTGAGCAAATGTGTATAAGCTCATAATAATTGAAATAAATACAAATAGTTTTTTCATTTTATGTTTGTTTTAATAATTCGATACCAAATTTATAAATATTTATGGAGAAAAGCATTAAATCTTGTTAATATTTGTAACGAAGTTTTGAAGTTTATGTGCTAAAATATACCTTTGCGGATAATTAAATTAAATAAATGTATAACAAGTAAATTGTAATGTGGAATAACTCAGAATGTTATGTTTGCTTTTAAAAATTAATAGAATGAATAAGTTTTTTTTATTTTTTATGGCTTTGTTTTTTGTAAGCCTTATTTCTTGTAATTCGGAAAAACAAAGTCTTGGTTTTATTATCAAAGGGGAAATTACTAACGGTGCAGGTAAAACTGTTTATTTAGATGAGTTAAGTGCATCGAAACCTATCGCTATTGATTCTGCTGTAATTGCTGATGATGGGAGCTATAAATTAGGAGGAACTACTTCGTTTGAAAATTTTTATATGTTAAGATTAGGTGAAAGAAATTTTGTTTATATTGTAGCTGATAGTGTTGATGTAATTACAGTAAACGGTGATTATAATGATTTTCATAATTCGTATTCTGTAGAAGGTTCTGTAGCCTCAAAAACTATAAAAGATGTTGATACTCATATTAACGAAGCATATAATAAATTAAATGAATTATCAAAAGAAATTCAGGCAGCTAAAGGACAAGAGAATTATGATAGTGTTGAAGCTGCATCGCAGGCAAAATATATGGAAATATTAAAAGCCGAAAACGAGTATTTAAAATCGGTTATTGATAAAGACCCTAGTTCTTTAGGGGCTTTTTGGGCATTAAATCAACAGCTTGGACAAGGCAACTTTGTTATTAATCACAGCGAAGATATTGCTTATTTTGAAAAAGTAGATAATGCAATGTTATCAAAGAATAAAAACTCTTCAATTGCAAAACAATTTCATACTCAAATATTACAATTAAAACAACAAATATCTGCAGAGAAACAAGCGAAAGCCACTACCGCAGCAGGAGTTGAAGCTACCGACATTGATTTACCTACACCTCAAGGAATAAATGTAAAGTTATCAGACTTAAGAGGTAAATATGTTTTGTTAGATTTTTGGGCATCATGGTGTCGTCCTTGTAGAGCAGAAAATCCTAATGTTGTAGCTAATTATAATAAATATAAAGATAAAGGAGTTGGTTTTACTGTTTATCAAGTATCATTAGATAAAACTAAAGCCGAATGGGAAAAAGCAATTAAAATGGACGGCTTAGGAGCTTGGACTCATGTAAGCGATTTAAAATATTGGGATTGTGCTCCTGCTAAAGATTATAATGTTAGAGGTATTCCTGCAAACTTTTTAATTGACCCTGAAGGTAAAATTGTTGCAAGTAATTTAAGAGGTCCTGCTTTAGGTGCAAAGTTATCAGAATTTTTAGATTAATTTAAAATATTTAATCTGTTTGGGCTTAATTCCTTGTCCCTTGGGACGTATAAAAGAATAGTGTTCCAAAACTTGCGGCGAGGAGTTTCATTAAAGAAAAGAGCCTATTCGATAGGCTTTTTTTGTATAATAAAATTAAAAATAAATCTTATGGGCTTAATAGAAATAGAAGGTATGGAGTTTTATGCCTATCATGGTCATTATAAAGAGGAACGAGTTGTTGGTAATAAGTTTTTGCTATATTTGAAAATGGAAACAAATACTGAAGTAGCAGAAAAATCAGACGATATTGATGACGCACTAAACTATCAAATAGTTTATGAATTGATAAAAGAGCAGATGCAAAATAAATCTTATTTATTAGAAAATATTGCAGGTAGAATTCTTGATGCTATTTATGAGCAGTTTGAAGCACAAATAATTTCCTCTGAAATAAAAGTATCTAAATTAAATCCGCCAATGGGAGGGCAAATAGAAAGAGTTAGTGTAACTTTAAAACGATAATTACATGGGTATTTCTAAATCGGGTTCGCCACGAGTAACAGCAATAAATTTAGGTGTTATACTATCAGTATTAATTGTTATTACCGAGGTGTTGATGATAGGCATTGATGTGTCCGATGCTTGGAAAATAATAATTATTTCCGGTTTGTCAACATTTATGCTAGTATATATTTTTACGTATTATATGCTTAAAAAGTTAATAATAAACGAGATAAAACCTATTTATAAAACAATTAAAAATATTCAGTTAAATAGTGGCGATGTTGATGGAAATTTAGACGATATAAATATTGTTGAAGAGGTAAGTAAAGATGTACAAGAGTGGGCAAGACATAAAACTCAGGAAATATCTCATCTTAAAGAATTAGAAAAATATAGAAAAGAATTTTTAGGAAATGTTTCGCACGAATTAAAAACACCGATATTTAATATACAAGGTTTTATTTCAACTTTATTAGATGGAGGATTGTATGATGAATCGATAAATATAAAATATTTGCAACGAGCAGATAAAAGTATTGATAGGTTAATATCTATTGTTGACGATTTAAATTCTATCTCAAAAATAGAATCAGGAGAGTTAGAATTAGATATCTCAGAATTTGATATATCGATATTGATTACAGAAGTTGTTGAACAGCAAGAATACAAGGCTAAAAGTAGGGGGGTGGGGATTGAAATAAAAGATATTCCTGAAAATATTATAGTTAAAGCAGATAGGCGTTTAATTTCTCAGGTTTTAGTTAATCTTATAGTAAATTCAATAAATTACGGTAAAGAAAATGGAAAAACAATAATTAGTCTAATAGAAAATAAAGAAACAGTTGTTATAAGTGTTAAAGATAATGGCATAGGAATAAAAGAGCATGATATAAAACGTTTGTTTGAACGATTTTACCGTGTAGATAAAAGTAGGTCTAAAGAGATTGGTGGTACTGGGCTAGGTTTATCAATAGTTAAACATATATTAGAAGCACATAAACAAAATATAACTGTTGAAAGTATTTATGGAGAAGGTACAATATTCTCTTTTACAGTTAGTAAGATGTTAAAATAAAATAATACTTATAAGTCTTTTATTTTTTATTTTATTTATTGCAACATAAATCGTATTTTTATAGTCTAAAGAATAAAATAATTTAAATTTATAAGTATGAGAAAAATTCAATTTTCGATAATTTTAGTTTTCTTCTTTTCTATGCTATTTGGAAATCAAGTTGATCTTTCTAGAGCAGAAAAAGTTGCAAAAAACATTTATTTTGAACGTGTTAACTTAAACAACAAGGTTGATATAAAAGAAATAAATTTAACACATATATATACAGAGACTAAAGATGGATATAATTTATATTATATTTTTGACGTAAATCAAAATGATGGTTTTGTTATTGTTGCAGCTGATGATGTAGTTAAGCCTATTATCGGTTATTCTTTTGAACGTAATTATAATTTAGACAATATTTCGCCGGAGCATGCTTTTTATATGGGAAAATTTAAAAAACAAATTTCTGATGCAATTGCTAATAATGTAAGACCCTCAGAAGAAGTTATTTCTGAATGGCAAAAATATGAATTTGCAACTAAATCGATAAACGAAATACAATCAGTGCAACCTTTAATTATTACAACTTGGGGGCAGTCGTATCCATATAACGAAATGTGCCCTGTTGAAGGTGGGCAGCATTGTGTTGTAGGTTGTGTAGCTATTTCATTTAGTCAATTAATGAAATATTGGAATTATCCGGCTCAAGGAACAGGAACGCATAGTTATTACGATTTAGGATCAGGTACACAGTCAGCAAATTATGGAAACACAGAGTATCATTTCGAAAATATGCCTTACGATGCTAGTGGCGAAAATGATTATTTAGCACGTTTATTATATCACTGTGGAGTTGCTGTAAATATGGATTATGGCGTGGATGGTTCCGGTTCACAAACTACTAGGATTGTTACCGGATTAGAAAATTATTTTAAATATAGTACTGATGCCGAATATGTTAGTATGGGTGACTATACTGCTGCAGCTTGGTTAGCTTTATTAAAAAGTCAAATAGATAATGGATGGCCTATGAGTTATGATGGTTTTTCTAGCGAAGGTGGACATGCTTGGAATTGTGATGGATACCAAGGCGATGAGTTTCATATGAATTGGGGCTGGGATGGATATCAAAATGGATTTTATGCAGTAAGTGGTGGCCAAGGTTATTCTACAGAAGGTGCAGTAATAAATGTTTATCCTCTTGCAAATTACCCAGAAGGATGTGCTGCAAAAACTATTACAGGTAGCGATGGTTCGTTTAACGATGGTAGTGGAAATCAGAATTATGAAAATAATTTAGATTGTACATATCATATAATGCCTGAGTGTGGAACATACGTTACAATTGATTTTGAAAGATTTATGTTAGGTGCTGGTGATCATGTATATATTTACGATGGTTCTACAACTTCAGCTGATTTACTTGCTGATTACGATAACTCGGTAACAAGTCCTGCTAATGTTACATCAACAACTCCAGATGGAATTTTAATAAATTTTGTTACCGATGCCAGTGGTACAGCTGAAGGTTGGTATGCATCATATAGAACAACTAACTGTGCTTATTCAACAACTCTTACAGCTCCAAGTGGTGAGGTTGAAGATGGAAGTAAATTATGCAATTATGATAACAGTAGCTTGTGTAAATGGTACATAGAACCTACAAGTGCAACTTCAATAACAATTGATTTTTCTGAATTTGATTTAGCTGATGCTTCTGATTATTTGAAAATTTATAAAGGACATTCAACAGCTAGTGCTGATTTAATTGCTGATTTAAGAGCTGGTGATAACCCTAATATTTTTAATGTTATTGATTCTAAAGCTACTGTTAGGTTTGGAACTGCGTCTGGTGATGTAGGTGCAGGTTGGAAGTTTAATTATAATATTTCAACTACAAATATTAACGATATTAATAGTTTTGTAAATAATGTTAAAGTATATCCAAATCCTTTTAACACAGATGCAACTATTGAGTTTAATACAAACACTACAAGTAATGTAAATATTTCTATTGTGAATGTTTTAGGGGCTAAAGTTGGCGAAATTAATAGAGTTTATACTAATGGTACTCAGTCAGTAAAAGTGTCAGAAATAGTTTCTAATATTGATAATGGAATTTATTTTGTAAAATTTAATTCTGATGAATTAGAAAAAACAATTAAAATTATTGTTACAGAATAAGTATAATCATACTAACAAAAAAATCCATCAAGTAATTTACTTGATGGATTTTTTTGTTATAAATGTTCAGTCTATACACGAAAACTGAATAATTTTATCTGTATTTTCTGTTATTTTAAACCTGTTATCGGTACGGTTATTAACAATCCAAATAATATTATTCATACAATCGGTTAATAACCATAGGTTTTCTTTGTCAATAATAGAAAGCTTGTTATCAATAAAAAAATCACTTAACTTTTTAAAATTGTTCATTCCAAAAGGTTTAAACTTATCACCATTGTGCCATTTTCGTAATTTTAAAGGGAAATTTAATTCGTTATAATCGAAACAAGCAATATTCTTTTGTTTAGGAATATTATAATTATTTTTATTAAAAATATCTATATGAATATGTAATGGTACTTTTATTTCAATTGCTCCTTCGTTAATAATAAATTCTTGTTTTGTTTGTATTTTATTAATTTTTGAAATTATTAAATATTCTCTATCTTTTATTATTCTATGAGTTTTGGATATAATCTGTTTCCCTGAAATAGAATCAATAATTTCAATAATTTCAGGTATTTGTTCCGGCGTGAAATTAAACTCTTTTAAAAATTCGAATAAATATGTTTTTAATGGACTTAGTTTCTTTAAAATGTCAATATTAATAAGAGTTTTATCGTTTTGTCTAATTAATATTTTATTTTTTTTGAAATTTATTTCTTTATTATAAATATTGAAAACATCATCTAATTTTTCAATATTTTTGTACATTGTAGAAATAAAATCAGTGTTCATTAATTCAAATTCAGGTATAATATTATGCCTAATATTGTTACGTGTATATTTGTTAGAATTGTTACTTGAGTCATCTTTCCATGCAATATTATTTTTTTCTAAATACTTTGTTATTTCAGTTCTTTCTACAAATAATATTGGGCGAATAATACTTCCATTTTTTGCTTTTATGCCGGTAAGTCCTTTTATTCCGGTGCCTCTTGTTAGGTTTATTAAAAATGTTTCAACTAAATCGTTTTTATTGTGAGCTATTGCAATTTTGTCAAAATTGTTATCTTTTCTAATTTGTTCAAACCAATTATAACGAAGTTCGCGAGCAGCCATTTGTATTGAAATACCATTTTCGTTAGCGTATTTTTTTGTGTTAAAGTTAACAGTGAAAAACTCCAATGAATTTTGTTTTGCAAATTCTTTAACAAATTTTTGTTCCTTATTAGCTTCTTCGCCACGTAAATTAAAATTACAATGAGCAATAGCTATATTATAACCTGAAAGTTTAAATAATGTGGCTAAAAATATTGAATCTCTACCACCACTTACACCAATTATAATTTTTTCGTTTTTATTGGTTAAATTATTGTCATTTATATATTTATTAAAAATATTGAGCATTAGTCTTTTTTTGTAGCAATATTTTCTTCACCTTCTTTATATTGATATATTTCTCTTAAAAGATGGTCGTATTTAGTGTAAAGAACTTTTCGCTTTTTCTTTAAAGTAGGAGATAGTTCTCCTGTTTGTGGAGTCCATTCATCGCAAACTAACTTAAAGCGTTTTATTTGTTCGTGTTGAGCGAGGGATTTGTTCGCTAAATTTACTTCTTCTTGGTATTTTTTTATAACTTTAGGTGAAGTTACGAGTTCTTTATTGTCTTTGTAATGTACGTGATGTTTTGTTGCCCAAAAATGTAAATGGTTGAAATTAGGTGAAATTAATGCACTTGCAAATTTTTCGTCGACACCAACAACAAATACTTGCTGAATTAATAGCGATTCCTTAAATTTATTTTCAATAAGAGTTGGAGCAACATATTTTCCATTCGAAAGTTTAAAAATTTCTTTCTTTCTATCGGTTATTTTAAGAAATTTGCCATCGACTAGTTCACCAATGTCACCGGTGCAAAACCATCCGTCTTTATCAAAAACTTCTTTTGTTTGTTCTTCGTCTTTGTAATAACCTAACATTATACTTGGTCCTTTTACCAAAATTTCGCCATCATCTGCAATTTTCACCTTAACATTGTCGAGTACCGGTCCTACTGAGCCAAACATTGCTTCGTTATATTTGTTTACATCGTTAAATGCAATAACCGGAGCTGTTTCTGTTAATCCGTAGCCTTCTTGAACAGGAATACCTGCAGCGGTAAATACTCTTGCTAAACGAGGTTGAAGTGCTGCACCGCCTGAAACTATTGTTTTTATATTGCCACCTAATGCTGTTCGCCATTTAGAGAAAACTAGTTTTGTCGCAATTTTATGTTGAATATTGTATAAAAAACTTCTATTATCATGTTCGTATCTAAAGCCTAAGTCTAATGCCCAAAAGAATAATTTTTTCTTAATCCCGGTAAGGTCTTTTCCTTTTGTTAGAATTTTATCGTAAACGGTTTCTAATAAGCGTGGTACGGTTGTGAAAATGCTTACTTTAAATCTAACAATATCGCCGGCAATTGTACCCATGTTTTCAGCATAATACACACTCAAACCTTTTGCTTGTACTGTGTAATTTACAATACGTTCGTAAACATGGCAAAGTGGTAAAAAGCTTAATGCTCTATCGTGTTCATTTATAGTTATTCTATTGAAAACTCCATCTAAATTACTCATAAAATTTTGATGCGACAGCATAACTCCTTTCGAAAGTCCGGTTGTTCCTGATGTGTATATAATAGAACATAAATCTTCCGTTTTTATACTATCTTTTGTTTCTTGTATTTTAACTTTATTTTTTTCATAATTATTGCTACCTAGTTGCTCAATCTCTTCCCAATTTTTAACTCCGTCAACTTCATCGAAAGTATAAATATGTTTTATTGAATCAATTTTTTTAGTTATCTCTATTATTTTGTTATATAATAGTTTAGTAGATATTAGTAGAACTGAAGCATCAGAATGTGTTAGTATATGTAAGTATTCTTCTTCGCTAATTGTTGGGTAAACAGGAACATGAATTACTCCTATTTGAGACATACCCATGTCAAACATATTCCACTCAGGTCTGTTACTTGAAACTGTTGCAATTTTATCACCTTTTTTTAGTCCAAGTTCTAATAAACCAGAGCTTAAGTTGTTAGCGATTGAATAGTATTCTTTTGTGCTAAATTTTTTCCAATCACCTTTAATTTTTCCGACTAGAAAATCATCTTTTTGAAAGTTGTTGTTTATATGTTCTAGTATATCAAATGTTCTTTGAAATCTCATATTTTAATTTTAAATTAATACCAAATACGTACCCACCAATGTTTCATATTTGGTCCTCTATTGAATTTGTTTTTGCAATCTCGGCAACCTGATTTGAATTTAACGGAAGTATTTATCCAGAATTTATAACCTAAATTTATTGCAATGCTCCCATACTCGTGTCCAACCAAGAATGATAGTGATAAATCGCTACGTTTACTAATATAATAATAAAAACTTAATTCGCCACCTAAATACCACCTTGTTTGATAATTACCGTTAATTGTATAACCATCATTTTCTATATATCTGTAATTATTGTGCCAGTCTTGTCTTATAGATAGGCTTGGACCTAATCCTAACGAAACAGATATTTTATATTTATGATAAAATTTATATTTTAATAATAGACTTGTAACACTGCCAACATTTGCAATAGCATCGGAAAAAAAACCTTGCGAAATTTGAAATGATAAACGTGTTAAGTATAAATATTTTTGATAGGATAGGAGTATGCCCGGCGATTTAATAAAATTTGCATTGTCATCAATCCTGTTTTCGTATATGTCAGTGTCCGGTTGACGCAGAGTTTTGAATGGGTGCATAGAAAAGAACATGAACTTAGCTTCA
The DNA here is from genome assembly GCA_947311115.1 of uncultured Bacteroidales bacterium. Classification (GTDB taxonomy): domain Bacteria; phylum Bacteroidota; class Bacteroidia; order Bacteroidales; family JAFGXI01; genus DYMG01. The sequence goes on from CAMZKE010000124.1 coordinate 19,456, forward strand.
ATAGAGCTCTGGCTATTAGCAGCTAAGCATGAAAAAATAATGAGTAATATTATTAATATTCTGTTCATATACAAGCCAAATGTAACAATTAGATATTTAATATAAAAATTCTATTTATAAACACAGTGAAAACTATTTATAAGAACGCATTTTTAACATACCAATTTCTTTTTCTGTTAAAAAACGCCATTTGCCACGTGGTAATCCTTTTTTTGTAAGTCCGGCAAAATGTACTCTGTCAAGTTTTTTTACTTTATAGCCTAAATGCTCAAAAATACGACGTACTATTCTGTTTTTACCAGAATGAATTTCAATTCCTACTTGTGATTTGTCGTTATTATCAACATAACTAATACCATCAGCATTAATAAAACCATCTTCAAGTTCAAAACCAATAACAATTTTGTTTATATCGTTTTTCGTTACGTTTTTATCTAAAAATACGTGATATATTTTCTTTTTATTGTATTTAGGGTGTGTAAGTTGTTGAGCAAGTTCGCCATCGTTAGTAAGTAAAAGTACGCCAAGTGTATCCATATCTAACCTTCCAACAGGAAAAATACGCTCGCTACAACATTTACTAACCAATTGCATAACTAATTTGTCGTGCTTAGGGTCTTTTGTTGATGTAACAAAGCCTTTAGGCTTATTTAATAATACGTAAACTTTTTTCTCGTTTGTTAAAATATTGTTGTTTAAGCTTACTTTGTCTTTGTTGGTTATTCTTGTCCCAAGTTCAGTAATAATTTTGCCATTAACCTTTATTTTACCCGATTCAATGTACGAATCAGCCTCACGTCTAGAACATAAACCTGTTGATGCAATAAACTTATTTAAGCGTACGGAATTATCATCTTTTGTTTTTTCTATACGTTTTTTTGATATGGTTGAAGCAATAGTTTTTGCGGGCTTATTACCTAAATATGGTTTACCCGAACCTTCTTTTCTAGGTTTAGAAGCCGATTTATTCTTTTTTGACGAATTATTTCGTTTTTGCATTACCTTTTATATTTTTTAATTATTTCTGATAGAACTTTTTCTGTAAGTTCGTAACCTTGTAATGCGGGGAAACCTTCCCAACGAACAATTCCTTTTGGATCTATTAGTATTACATGAGGTATTCCTTTTACTTCAATTTTACGTTTTAAAATTGCTTTGGTATCAATAGCTTTGTAGTATTTTATTTTAGGACTTGTCATTGCATTTATTTTTGCTTCTGTTTCATCGCTTAAACCAATAACTATAAGGTCGTTTTTAAATTTAGTACTAAACTTGTTTAGTTCTGGGATAAATCTTCTGCAGGGGCCGCACCATGTTGCCCAAAAATCGATTAATACAAATTTGCCAGCAGTGTTTGGTTTTTCACCTAACCATTTTTCTACAACTAATTCAGGTGCTTTTTTATTAATATACGATTTTGCCCATATTTTTTTCTCGGTCTGGCCAAATGTAATATTAGCTAGTAATATTAATGCAATTAAATATTTATTCATTATATTGTGTTAATTTATTAATTTACAAAAATACTATTAAGTTTAGTAAGTAGAAAGTAACTTATACTTTTTTTATTAGCTTGATAGTCTTGTTTACTAACGTATGTGTTTTTTGTGGTTATTGATTATGGATATTATTAACCTACAGGGGTTATACCGTTATAATTTATTTGATTTGTTTTGTATAGGACTTCGCAGTTTTTAACTACGTTCAAAATCTAATCTCGGCGTTTAATCTAAAAAACCTGTTAGGGTTATTTTTTAATCTCGGTGTGTTTTTTTGGTATAGTTTAGTCTCGGCGCGTCTTAAAGACGCACTGAGACTTGTATATTCGTTATAAGTTAATTTATATATTTAATGTTTGTGTAAATTTGTAAAATTTGTGGTTAATATATTTAATACTTGTCCTCTTTTGCCGGACGGGCGACTCAATTTTGCCTTGATGCAAAATAGAGGAAAAATCAAGACCGAACGATGTTGTATGGTTTTTCATTCTTGGGTTATACGCTTCGACTTACACCGTTCGCTCAACGCTCGTATTTAACTGAAACTAAAATCTTACAATGAAATGTTTCCTCTTGGATAAGAGGGGCAGGGAGATTGATATTTCAAACAGATTATACAGCCATTAACTCAATTTTATACTTTAACATAATTACTTTCATACTTAGCAAAGCGAAGTATCTAATTTATTTCTATAAATCTACGTTATTTTAATATAAACTAATATTTTGTAAATCTTTATTCGTGTGGAATTTTTATTAGTTTTGTATTGTTAAATTAAAAAGTAGATGCCAAGTAAATCACTTAATAAAATAAAAAATAAATTAATAAATATTAAAGATTGGTTTTACTCTTTTTTGGATAAAATACGTTTGCCTTTTCATAAAAAAGTAACAGCTTTAGATATTGGTAAAATATTTGTAATGGGGCTTGTTAATGGTTCGTTAACAACACGTGCATCGTCAATTGCATTTAAAATATTTTTAGCTATTTTTCCTGCAATATTATTTGTTTTTACGCTTATTCCTTATATTCCTATCGATAATTTCCAAGATATTTTACTAAGTTTTTTTAAAGATTTAATGCCAAAAGAGGCGTATCTTACTGTAAAAGATACTATTTTAGATGTTGCAACGCACAAACAAGGAGGTTTGCTTTCTGTTGGTTTTATTACTGCTATGTATTTTGCAACTAACGGAATATCAGGAATTATTGCTGCTTTTAATGCAACTACTTTAACATTAGATACTCGTACTTGGTATAGGCAGCAATTAATCTCAATTATTTTGGTGTTGGTAATGACTGTTTTAATTACCACAGCAATAGCAGTAACTTTTTTTAGTGGTACGTTTTTAAATTATTTAGTTGAAATTGATGTGTTAAAAGTAAACTTTACCTACTATTTACTTTTTGTTGCAAAATGGTTAACAATTGGAGCTTTATATTATTTTGCTATTTCTTTTATGTATTATTATGCTCCTGCAAACAGACGTAATTGGAAGTTTTTCTCGTTTGGTTCTGTGGTTGCAACTGTTTTTACTATATTAATATCGGTTGGGTTTTCGTATTATGTAAATAATTTTGGTCAGTATAATAAACTTTATGGTTCAATTGGTACGCTTATAGTTGTACTTATGTGGATGTATTTTAATTCATTAATTTTACTAATTGGTTTTGAAATGAATATTAGTATAAATAATGCCGAAAATAGTAAACGGGATTTTTTAGGTTTATCTACAGAAAATATTTAGTGTAATTGTAATGTATTGGTAATTAATGGTTAGTGGACGCTGGTTTCGCTTGCCAACTCTACATTTAAGTTTATGTACATCTCAAATACATATAATTATGTTTTAACAATATGTAAACGTAAATAAAATTCACGTTTTTTCCAAATTAAGAAACGAGTGCAAATTGGTTCATAATAATAGATACAGATTGTTTTATATCAGAGTATGCCTGTTCTGTTTTATCCTTGTGGTGGCTACCTTCCAAAACATATGTCTTGTAATTGCCAGATATTAAAGGTTTTACAAAATATTGATTTTGAAAAATAGAGAAAAATATCCACTGGTAGCATTCTTTTGTAAGTTGGTAATAATGAGATTGTTTCAGCTTTTTTATAGCTCCACGCTCTCTTAATTTCCTTAATTCATATGCGATTTTTGCAGTTTTCCAGTTATTCCCTAAAATCTGTTGTAAATCTTTATTCCTAAATCCAAACACTCTGTTTTTTGTTAATAATAATGCCAGTAATAATTCGACCTGATGCTCTTTTCTTAAATCTGGTGCTGCAACTCTTACGCCTTTTGAATTAAGAATGCTTTCTTGATACTTACGCATTATCGCATCGTTAAAATTAGAAATATCAATATTTCCTATTGTTTCAATATAGCGATTGTTACTACTAAGTCCATACCTAAAATATGCCATTAAATTAATGGCTGGCTTTTTAAGCTTTAAACCAGGCAAATCCGGTTTGTTTATAGTTGTTTCGACTCGTAGTAAACAACCGCTTTTATTGTAACATTTTATTGAATTGCCTTCTAACCAATATTTTATTACGGCCTTATTCTTGAATTTGTTTTGCGTTGTTTTGCTATTGTTCTTTAATCGTGAAAGACTGAATATCTCAGTCAACTTATCGGGCAATCCGATAGTATGGTGTTTTGATAATAGTTTATCAAAATACGATGTAGCAAACTTGGCTGATTTGAAAATTATATTTGTAGATATTTCTGTCTGATAAGTAAACCAATTATGTTGTAGTAGTTTAGAAATTGTTGATTTAGAACCTTTATCAAACCTGAAGAAGATAGACATCCAATGATTTATGCGTGATAAGGCTAAACTTGGTTTGAACCCCTCTACAAAATTATTTAATAAATCAATATCTTCAACTTTGGTAAATGAGTTATCTTTCATAGTGTAGGTCTTGCCTTGTAAGTCAAATTGTTTCTTTAAATAGTTATGTCCATTAAAGTAAAACTCGCTTACAAATGGAATGTAAGATGATAATTTTAAGTAGCACAGACCTAATTGTTCATCATCAATATAAATGTAATATTGGCTAATAAATTTGTTGACAGAATACATTTTTGTGAATTTCTTACCTGTTTTTGTGGTAATTTCTTTATTGGCAAATGTTCTTACATTCTCTACTGCCCTTATTATAGCGATAACTTTACTCTTTTTATTTTTCTTTTGTAACTGTGATTTATATTTATCCTGTATTAAATCTATCTTTGAATGATATTTTTTCTTTTCATCAACACTCCACCAATGTATTTCTACTCCTAATTTCTGAGAGGTCTTTTTTATATGAGAATTTAATTGATCTGTTAATATTCTTAATACAGCATTGCTATGTTTGTTAAATCCTAAATTACGTAACATGTTAATTACTGAACCCGCTACAAATAAGCCTTGAATATATCCTCGTAATACAACTCTATCAAAACTAACATAATTGAATGAAATATGATTCGATAATTCTTTAGGGGTATTTATCTTCATTTTTTTAGCACAAAGATAATAATTATGCACTAAGCCTAAAATTGACCTTTAGGTCGGTATATTATCGTTCGGAAACGATGGTGTTAAATCATATACCAAGAAATTTACTGTTAAAAGGTAAATTATTAATTAAAAAAGTAAGGCAATATTAATTTATTGCTTTACTTTTATTTTTTAAAACAAAAAAATATCTTGATGAAATATTTACTTTTTACTTTCGGTTTTCTATTTTCTGCTTTTAATTTATTTTCACAAGATAAGTTTAATCGAACTTATGGTTTTTTAAGTGAGCCAGCTCTATTTAATATTGAAGTAATAGATAACGGATACGTCGCAGTTGGAGCATATACTGATACTTATGTTAAAGCCTGTGTAATAAAATATAATTTTAGTGGAGACACTACACAAACAATAATATACGAAAAAGATACAATGAGTTTTTATGTAGGAGTACAAAATTCACTGCAAGCTACAGGAACAGGTAATTATGTTTTAATAATATGTAAACGTAAATAAAATTCACGTTTTTTCCAAATTAAGAAACGAGTGCAAATTGGTTCATGATAATAGATACAGATTGTTTTATATCAGAG
>CAMZKE010000125.1 GCA_947311115.1 uncultured Bacteroidales bacterium
CTGCAAAGAGGTAATTTTTTCTTTCAATGGCTAATGGTCGAATAGCATTTTCAATATTGTTATTGTCAATTTCAAATCTACCATCAGAAACATACTGCTTTAGATGTTGAAATATATTTAAAGTATAGTTTATAGCAATTCCTATTGAACTTTTTGGTAAAACCTTTTGTTTTTCAGTTTTTAAATAAAGTTCCAATTCATTTAATATAGGTAAAGCACATCTTAACCTTAAATCTTTAATAGTAGATATAGGCGTTTGCTTTTGTTTGAACCGTCTTTCTATTTTATAAAGTTTTTGAATTAATAGCAAAACATGGTCTGCTCTTTTAGGGTCGTTTTCTAATGCTTTTTCAAAATATCGTCTAGCATGAGCCATACATCCCAAAAGTGTTATATCTCCTTCAGTTACTAAATTTTTATACGCTGCATATCCATCTGTCTGCAATGTTCCTGTAAAATTATTTAAAAATGTTTGCGGTATTTCTTTACCTCTACCTTTATGATACTCAAATAAAACAAGCCGTTGTACAGGATCTCTAAACACCCACATAAACCCTCTATGAGTTGTTTTCCGTTTGTCTCTGTCCTGTACTTTTATTGGCGATTCATCTGCTTGTATATAATCAGTATCTGTTAAAAAACTATTTTTTAATGATTCATATAAAGGCAAAATTAATTCTGAGGTTTTTCCTACCCAGCCACTAACTGTGATTTACTAACAATTAGGTCTTGACGTTTAAATATTTGAAGTAATCTATAATTTGGTAAATGATCTATAAATTTTGATATTAATATAAATGCTAATAAACTTGCTGCTGCATTCGCTTTTGGTAGCGGTAGGCTTGGTAAATCAGCAATTATTATTTTTTCTTGTTTTGGTAATGAATATTTTGGTCTTATTATTTTTCTTACAAATATTTTTGCAGGTTTAATTTCTAATAGTTCTGTTATTTCTTCTCCTATTTTTACTGCTCCTTGTTCTATATTTTTAGGTTCTATAACTTCTTCTACTCTTGGTAAATGGGCTGGAATTTGTGAGCGTACAGGTTTTTGTTGTTGCTTTTTAGATTTTTCTCTTTTGTAAATAATAGTATATTCTTCTATTTCTTTGTCTTGTCTTTCTATTTCTTCCTCAAAAAGAGATAGTTGTGTGTCGTTTACTTTTGGTACATATTTCTCACTCTTAGTCCCAAAAATTAACCTTTTTAATTCTGCAAGCTGTCGTTTTAATTCATCACGTTCTGCTATTATTTCTTTTAATTTTTGCTCTAAAAATACTATGTCTTTTTCTTTGTTTTTCACTTTGTAAAAATACAAAGAAAAAGCACTTAAACATCAGTAAAATCAATGGTTTTATTAACTTTTTTTTGATGATAAATATCTGCTGTTTTTCTTGATATTTACAATATTTATTCCATCTAAAATCATTATCATTTCTGTATATGATAATACAATTAAACCCTCTTTTATATCGTATTTGGGGAATTCAAAAATTCCTTTTTCTAATCGCTTATAATAAAGAACAAACCCTCCAGATTGCCAATGTAAAGGCTTTAACTTATCTTTTTGTTTGTTTATAAATGCATATACTACATTTTCGCCTTTTACTTGCTCAATATGCTCATATACTAACCCACTTAAGCCATTAAAACCTTTACGCATATCTACCGGCGATAGATAAAAATAATAAATGTGTTCTGTGCCCAATCCTAACATAAATAATCTGTTTTTTATTCGATGCTAAAGTCAGACTAATTTTTGTTTGGTGCAATATGTACTTTACAGAACGCTTACTAATATCTGGCAACTAAACAAGGATTGGTATAACCCTTACAAAAAGCAACAAGTCCTCAAATATAACTATGAGGATGTTGCTAATTTAATTCGTTTGAAGAATGAGATTTTTAGGCTTTATGGGGTGGGTGATGGGTATTTGGATTTGGTTGTTATGGGGTAAATATAAAGCGTAGTTGCAAACTACGCTTAGCAGCGGTATTATTATTTACTAATACTATCCATATATTGTTGCCAATCTTCTTCGTTGCACCAAAACCATTTTTTTTGCATAAGCCAACATTTTTTTGGGTTAGGAATTGTATTTAACTGTTTAAAATGAGCATTTTTTTTATTCTTTATTTTATACAATTCATTGTAATTCTTTATTATTAACTTATCTCTTTCGCCCAACATTTCCGATTCTATTTCAATAATAGAATCATTATTAAATATTAGGAATTTTTTTTCATATGCCATAAAACCATTCATAAACGATGGGTGATCTAATGATTGAACAATAATTGTATCTCCTTTTATATGATGTAAACCCCAGGTGTAATGTGTGTATAATCCTTTTATTTTTATTGAATCATTCTCATTAAATAAATCATCAAAATATAAAGCTATATTATTAGGTCTGTATTTATCGCCTCTAAAACCGTAGTTACGCATAAACACTCCGTTTTTAAAAAAATGATAATTTGTATAAAATTGCCGTTGCTTATATTTATTTTCTTCTCTTACAAAAACTGAATCGATTCTTATTATTTCGTAATAACCATCAAATCTAATTATTGACGTATCATAAGAAGTATCTTTATAACAAAAAGTAAAATCTTGTTTTAAATTTTTAGATACTGGACGATATGCACAAGATGTATAAAAAACAATTGTTAGAATAATGTATATATAATAAGTTATCTTCCCCATATACTATATTTATTATAATTATTAGACCAACCATAAAAACCATATTCAAATTCATCATAATTATTATAAAAATGTTGATAACCAGGTTTGAAATGTTTATGTACAAAATTTTGTGTTCTATCTTGAAAAATTGGGTGACTATATCCTATTCTGCTAATTGTACCATTATATTTATATCCAAAATATAAAGGACTATTGTATACCATTCCTTTATTCCAAGCACCTTTTCCATGTGCATTTTCTATACCTAAATAATTTGTACCCGTTTCGTCAAATCCTTGTTCTTCACCTAAAGGGTCATTATTAAACAAATGCGTACCAATAACAAATTCTTTATAACCAATTTCTACCGCATTTGACCGATACCTATCTTGTCCTTTAAAAGCAAAAAAATCATTTTCAATTTTCGCCGAAAAATTATCAATGAAAATATTAATTCCTCCAACTGTTTGAGTATAGCGTTTTCCTGTTTCTGGGGATATTCCTGTATAGTTCGTTTGATAATACCCTACTCCATAACCATTATATTTAACATCTAAACCATAGGAATAATTAAAATCACTATAATTAAAACCGCCTATACCACCACCCATAGTTATATCCCAAGAACCGTCATTGTAATTTACACCTCCACTTAAACCGATACCACTCATAAAGCTATAACCCAAACTATAAGAAAATGTAAAATCTCCATTTTTATGAGTAACATCATATGAAACACTAAATTCGAAAGGGTTTAATCCTATTGTTTTTGTTGTATTTTCATCAGTATACACTTCATATCTAAAAGCATTATCAATATTATCCATTTGGAATTTTGCATTTTCGTATGCATTTTGCCCTGGATTTTCTATTCCATTAGAAAGGTTTGTAATATAATTTGCTATATATGTTCCTGTCATAAATATTATTCTCGCAAACTCCCCACTTGGGTCAGTATATTTGAGAGGATTATTTAACACATAAGCATATCTATTATAATTTTGAGCGTTATTAGGGCTTTGCACATAATTATCTGGTGAAAGCATACGCCCAAGTACAGGGTCGTACATACGTCCATTCATGTTAATTATTGCAAACTGCGGTAAATGTTCGTGCCCTGTGTAGCCTCTGTATGTTTCTGTTAAGCCTGCTGTTTCATCATATTCCCATGTATCAGCAGTACGTATTCTACCCCAAGGGTCGTAGTTTGTTTCTTCTACAATAGTACCATTTGGCTCAATTATTTGGCAAATACTTCCTAAATGATCGGTAGCAGTATAATATAAATGCCCATCTCCATTTTCTATTATGTAAATGGCTATTAAACCAGTTGGACCACTTATGTAATGGTATTCCTTTATTGTACCATCTTCTAATATCTCTTTTTCGTAATTACCTACAAATATTCTTGTGTTTATTGTATTAGTATTTTCGGTAAGAATTATTTTTTTACGGTAATTACCTGCTCCGTATTCCATTTGCAATTCAAAGTTACCTTCTGTTATTGTTTTTGCTTTATTAAAACTTGTATATGTTATAAGCTGTGGGTTAATACTTATTGCATTTGTTGGTTGAGAAATTTGCTGAATTGCATGTACTTTACTAGGACTGTAAGAATAGTTACCTACATCGGTTTTAGAATTTATATTTCCGTTTGATGAATAAGAAATTTCATTAAATGGGTTACTTATTCCATTATTTACGGACCATGTTTTTAAACGGTCTAAATTATCGTAAGTAAAAGTTTCAGTAATATTATGTACATTATTTTTTCTGCTTAATAAATTACTAGTTACTGGTTGCCATTGGTATTCCATATCAAAATTATTTCCTGTTATAATATTTGATACATTACCATAATTATCGTATTGATATTCTATTTTTAAATTACTTCCGTTTTCTCCTAAGAAAATTTTATTGGATTGCCCACTTTCGTTAAAATCATCGCAATACCAAATATTTTGAGTACTTGCAACCTCATTACCAACTTGTTTTACTCCTATTAATTCACTATTGTTATTGTAAATATATTCAATTTTATAACCACTTGGATATGTTTCTGTTTTTAATCTACCATCAATATAGAATTCAAAATATTTTATATAATTTTCACCATCAATAATTTCTGTTGTTTGTAATGCTCTACCAAATTCATCATAATTACTTTTAGTTATATAACCATTTGGGGTTTCTATTTCTTTTACTTGTTCAATTCCATCGCCTGTTTCTACATAATCGATATTTGTTTGTCCTTCTGTACTTACTGTGTAGTCCGTTCTACCATAATCGTCTATAAATACACTTTGTATACTTCCTTTTCCATCAGTTTGTTTAGTTAATTCTCCAAATTGGTTGTATTCATATAGATAAGTTCCACTATTTGGGTCTGTTAATGTTTTTTGTAAACCATTATCCCAATATGTCATAGAACTACTTGCTCCTTCAACTAAAATATTATTTACCTGTCCGTTGCTTTCAATAGTAGTTTCAACTTCTGTTGAAAATGGATATTTAGAATTAATAATACTTCCTGTTGCATCAAAAGTTGTTATATATTCTCTACTTAATGCATCAGTAACTTTTTCTTTATAATCTTGCCCATTTTGTGCAATAAAATCATAAAATGTTTCTGTACTATCATTTGTAGTTTGATAAAATGCAGTTTTTGTAGTTCTACTAAACTGGTCGTAAGTATATGTAGTTTTTTTTCTTGATGAATAATCACCTTCAAAATAAGTACTACTTGTTTCTAATAAATGCCCAAACGTTCCATATTTATTATCACTAAATATGTTTCTATCATACAGTTTTGTTTCACTTCTTAATTTTCGTCCAAAGCTATCATAATACGTTTTACTATATGGCTGATTAGTTGTAGTTGTTTTTGTGTAATAAAGAGCTGTTGATAAATTTGATGGTTGACTTGTTTGCCAATCAATAATATTCTCAGTTACTATGCCGTTAGGATATGTTGTTTTATTTAATCTTCCAAAATTATCATATTCGTATAAGATTTCTTTATTATTAATATCTGTTACTTTACTTACTTTACCAAACAAATTATTATATTCATAACTAATAGAATTTCCTAATATATTTGTTTTGCTTGTTACAAATCTACGTGTATTATCGTAGCCTATTGTTTCTACTCTATCTTCAATAGTAATATCAGGTACCGATTGTGTTACAGTATGTGCTTTGCCGTAATTATCATAATTAGAGTACTCTGTTGTAATATCGAATTGTTTTTTTGTTAGTAGATTCCCATTTGTATTATTATAAGTAAAATTAGTTGTACTTTCAAACGGAGATTGCCCACTAGCTTGTACAGTATTTGTAATACTTGAAATTTTATTTGGAAACTCTAAGCCTGCATTTTCAAAAGTATAATCTTGTGTTACAGTTTTATTTATTGCACCATGACTATAATATTTTTTTATTTGTTTTGTAATATTTCCATCATTGTTAATAGTATTTATTGTTTCAATTTTATTGTTTTTTAAAGTATTTTCTGTAATAATTTTATTTTGTTTATATAAATATCTGTTATTTGAAAGATCTACAAATTCATAATCAGTATCATCAAAATATGTCCTAAACTCACTATCGCCAAAAGGATCACTGTCTGAAAACGCATCGTCACTTGATAGTGAAACAAGCGGAATTAACATTTCATATTCTTCGTTGTAAATATTATTTATAATATTATATGTGTGATTATCATTATTTTGAGGATTTGATTCTTTTATAATGTCTTTAAATCCAAGAAAACCTTTACCATCTTTATTGTAAATTGCACAATAATATTTATAATTGATATAGTTAAAACCTAAACCATTGCCAATAGTATTTGTTGTGCCATTATATTTTTTAACCATACTAACAAGCATTATTGGTGATTGAAAATCACTTGTATTACCAAAACCATAAGAGCCAAATGAAGCTGCTGTCATATCTTGTTTACTATACACTGATGAACTTGAAGCAGGAGTATATACAAATTCTACAAAATTATTAAAACTATCTCTTATTTTTTTTACAAATAACGGTCTTGATGGTTGATGATTATTATTTTCATCATAATAAGTAGAATTAAAATAAATAATTTTCCGATTATTTATGTTGTCTGTAATATTAAGAATATCGTGAGAACCATCTCCATTATAATCACCTACAATAAGATTATTACTTAATGTTTCAGAAACATTATAATATTTTTGTTTAAATCCTTTTCCATTACTATAATAAACATAGACTTGTTGAATAGTCATATACATATATTTATGAAATAAATCACTCTTACCGTCTCCGTTAAAATCACCCACAATAAATTTAAAATCGTCACTTACTCCAGAATCGGGTTGAAACCATTTTTTTTCAAAGTCTGTACCTGTTGAGTAGTGGAAATTCCATTTAGAATGATGAGCACCCTCTATATATGAGTAAAAATCCGTTTTACCATCTCCATTAAAATCACCAAAATGAAAATTATAATCAGAATTTAAATCAGTTGAAGAATACAATAAATTAAATTCACATAAATCATTATTTATATTAATTTCATATATTTTTATTTGATTTTCATAAATCAACATAATATCTTGTTTGCCATCTCCATTAAAATCTATTACATATGATTTTTTTGCATTATTTATATTAATTGGATTTACGTTTTCTATCAATAAATTTATGCTTTTATGAGGAGATGCGAAAGACATTTGATAATTAACAGGATCATCGATACCATGGTCTTCAGTGTCATTACAATCAAAACACTCAATATATGTTATTGTCTTTTCTCTATTTAAAATTGTAATATAATCACTAAAACCATCACAATCAAAATCACCAATAAATAAAAATTTTGATTGTGGATTAAAATATTTAAATGTATTATCTGTACCATAAGAGTCTATACTAAAAATGTCACCACCCTTGTATATTTTTAACGAACTTAACTCTAAAAATGTTATTTCATCGGCATTACAAATAAATTCAAATTCTTCACTATTTGTATTATATGTGTAATTATTAATCCCTCCATCACAATATTTATATCCATTACCAACATTTAATAATAAAATATCTTCTTTATGGTCTCCATTAAAATCTGCAATATATGAACCAGGAGTGTTTCCAATATTTGTATTTTCACTATTTGATATATAACAATAATTATTAAAACTTCCTGTTGTATTATTAATATCATTAATAATATCCTTACCAAAATCGAAATCTGTTAACTTTTTCAACCCGTAGTAATTAGATTGATTTGTTGCAACAATATCGTATCTACCATCACCATTAAAATCACCTTTAATATATTCAAATTGTGATTGATAGTTGTAATTGGTTAAAGGCTCTGAATATAATTCTCCGTTATTCCCATATTTAACTATTGTAGCATTAATTTTTTCGCCATTTATTCCTATCTCTTCAATAGTATTAAGTTTCGAATATAAATCAAAATTATACTTAAATTTGTAAGTACGTACTAATTCTCCATCAGTAAATACCTTTATCATACGCAATAATTTTGTTGTATTTAGTTTCTTTCCTGCAAGGAATACATTATTTTTATCTTGTCTTTCTGTATAATAAAATTTAATAAAATTATACGGTTGTAGACCAGAGTTTGTATTACCTGTATAATTAATTTCTTTTATAATAACTTCACCATCTTGTGAGTTATCGTAAACATAATTTAGATAATTTCCATTTCTATCTGTAATTTTATTAATAAACCAAGCAAAAGGGACATCCGAATCTACTGGAAATAACTTTGAGTCATTTGTATTTCCATACTCAATAATACTACCATTTTTCTGTACAGTTACAAAAGAAGGTGTTGTTAAGTTTGTATTATAGTTGGTTCTTGAAAAATCTTCTTGTTCAAAAGCATATTTATCAATACCTCCAGAAGTACCTATGCGTATAAGTCTTTTACCATCTAATGCAAAATTATCAGTACTATTTAAATTAATCCCATCAATTTTATTATCAAAATATATATTGTTTCCAATACGAGTTACTGCTGATAAACCTGAGATATTCCAACCTAAACCTAAAATACCATTACCTGATTGGCTATTATATACAATAGAAATATTTGGTTGTATTCCTTGTGTACCAGTTGGTATATATATTGGTATATTATATGTAGCTCCTCCTGTTGCTGTTACGTTAGTAATACCTGCCGTAGTCCCTACTGCTAACGATGTATTTAAATCTTCCCTATCATCGTCATCAATATATTCTTGTGTGCCTGCGTAATCAGTAGGTAAAACCAAGTTTTCGTCTATTCTGCCAATCATAGTTCCATTTGAAGAACTAAACCTATATCCCTGTTTATATCGAACTACGTCTCTTGCCTCATAAGTGTTTGCTTGCTGGCTGTCATCTGTATCTAATTCAATAACAGCTTCATTCTGCGTTTGCGAATACAAATTCAAATTAATAAAAAATAATATAATATATATAGTTGCTTTTTTCATAATAATTAAATTATTGTTGAACATTATAATCTATAATATTCCACCAACGAATTGCATGATATACTCCTTTTCTTCCAAAATCTTTATACTTAATTATTCCAATATTTTTTGCCCAATAATACTCTTGATATAAATATGGAGAACTTGGATTGTTTATGTATGGCCCCATTCTTTTATAATGCCTAACATTATTAAATAAATTTCCATTTACTGTAAGTGTTTCTAACTCTTCAACATATATAGTATAGCTTATTGTATCATTCATAACTGGACTATAATAATCTCTAATAAAACAAGAAGCCGTTTTAGGTTCTTTTAAACTAGCAAAATAAAATGTATTTTCATCGTAAATGCTTTTAAAGTAATCTTTATCTCTATTCGATAAAAGCATTTCTTCATTAAATACATTGTCATTATTTGTAGAAGAGTAAATAATACTTATTGCATTACTACTATCTTTATAGTAATATATAGAACTATCAATAGATACTACCATTATTGTATCGTATAAAGTTTTAAAAGAATCAACTCCTGCAGGAACTTCATATGGAGGAATGTTGTCGTAATTATAATAATATGCAGAATCCATTTTATATATCCATTTAGAACCAGGTTTAAATACTACAAACTCACGAGTTATTGAGTCTAAAACAGGCACTGGTGTTTCTGTCGGTGTAGTTGTGCTAGGTTTCGTTGGTTCGTCTTTATCACAAGAAAATGTTATTATTAAACTTGCTATTATAATTATTATGTATTTTGTTTTCATTATTTATTTTTTTACAACTGTATATTCTTTAGTTTTATTATTAATACTAATTTTAACAATATAAGAGCCTGGGGATTGATTTATAAAATTTAACTTAGAATTACTTTGTGTTATTTTGTTTGTTGTTATTAATCTACCATTAAGCGAGTATAGATTTAAAGTACCTATTTCACCTTCATATTCTTCAACAAAAATATTTAAAGTTTCATTTACAGGATTTGGAAAAATCCTTATATTTTTATCTGCTATTTGCTCAACAACAGTATCTGTTTCTAATTTAGCATCCATATTGGCAGATATAGCAAACGCTATTTTTTCCCTTTCAACTCTATTACCAGCATCATCGTAACTATATTTAATAATATAGCTTTGTGAAAATGAAACCGATGATAATAGTATCAATGATACAATAATATATATTTTCATTATTTTTTATTTTCAATTTTTTCAATTCGTATTATTAAAGTCTCAATCAATTCTTTTTGTTCTAATGATTGAATATTTTGTTTATCAATCATTTTTTGTTGTTCTATTGTATAAAGAGTAAGTTCTTCTACTTTTTTTAATAATTTTACATTCATTTTACCAAGTTGAATACCATCTTTTTCAACATCAGCAGTTGTTGGTATTTCAGGTAAATGATTGTTTTTTTTAATAAATTTATCTAATTCATTTAAACTTATTAATTTGTAATTTTCATCAAAAACATAATCAGGCCATGGATAACTTCCTGAAGGGCTAACAGCAAATTCATCAATAGCCCAAAATCTATTTGCTACAAGAGTATTATATCCAACTCCTCCTGTATAAAATACAATAGCACCTGTACTTGAACCTATTTCAACTGATTCTCCTACATTTGGTACAGGGCAACCTCCATTTGAAGCCGAAAATGTTAAAAATTGACCTTCTTTTTCAATTTTTAGATTTTCTTTAATTATTGTACCTCCTTCAAAATCTCCGTTATAATTTATGATTAAAGCATCATCTCCAGCATGAACTAACGCTCTATTTTTTAGTTTTATTCCTTGTTCTCTGCCATCATCTGTTCCAAACACAAAATCAGAACCTCTAACTTTTAACCTGCCATTTACATCTAACTTAAACGAAGTTGTATTAACTCCTATACCAACGTTACCATTATCATAATATGCAACATTACCATTTTTACGCCATACACTTAAATCATCTAAGCTTGTATTAGCTCTTAATTCGCCATAAGAGCTAACTGTTACAATTCTTTCGCCACTTCCTTCTAAACTACTTAATCGTATTTTCTTATTGGAATTTATTCTTAATGCAGATTCATCTTGCATTTTAATATCAAAATAACCTGCTTCGTTAAGATTAATAATGCCACTTTTACTATATGCCGATATAAACAATCCATTGTTTTCACCACTTCCTGTACTTAGGTTTGTTAATTGTATTGTACTTGCAGTTTCGTCGGTTGTTTCACCAGATTTGCCCACAACTCCTGTACCTATACCAATATTTCCTCCGCCACTTTCAGTTGAATTATGTATATGTAATGTGCTTTGTGGTGTTTCTATTCCGATTCCTGTATTTCCACTATTATTTAAATAAAAACCAGTATGGTTATTTGTAATAAAATTCATATTACCACTTTCTTGCAAATTGAATATTGCATCAAAATTATTAGATTGTATATATAAACCATCAGTCTTATTTATACCTGTATTGGTATTTGTTAATTGAAATGTTGATTTTAAATAATAAGATAAATCGGGGCCTATATCCACATTACCATTACCTGGGTCTACACCCTTATTTGGATTATTTTGATTTGGATTAGAATTATGTAAATGTAAGTTGCTAGCAGGTGTGGTTAAGCCTATTCCAACCTTTCCTGTATTATAATATGCATCATTGTTTTGGTTTTTACTCCAAATACTTGCACTTAAATCACTTAATGGTATTGCATTTCCATCGCTAATTTCTAAATTACCATTGTTAACAGATAAGTTTTGTAATTCGTTTGTTGGGTCAGCGTCCGCATCATTAATATTCATTGTTGAATTATCAAACGAACTTAAATCAACAGTTTTTGTTCCTCCTGCATCGGTTATTTCTAAATTGTTTCCATTTAATGTAGCTGAACTTATTAATTCGTTTGTTGTATCGGCATCGGCATCATCAACATTATCGGGTAAAGTTATTGTATTACCGTTATCTATGGTTAAATCGTGTCCTGAAATTGATAAGTTTTGTTCATCTGTATTGTCAATATATGCCGATAAATCTACTGTTGTTGCATCGTTTGACAAACTTAATGTATTTCCTGTTAGCGATAAATCTTGTATTTCGTTTGTTGGATTATCATCGTTTAATGCTTGCCAAGTTGCGTTACCATTGGCATCAGATTTTAATACATAATTGTTTGTTGCTCCGTTTCTAAAACGCAATGAGCCATTTACATCTAATAATGCTGTAGGAGCGTTTGTTCCTATTCCAATTTTTCCATCACCTAGTATAGTTAACCTTTCTGAATTATATGTAAAAAATGATAAATTTGCATTTTCAACTTGGTTAATTATTGCGTTTGGACCATCTGCATTTAATCCAATTTTTAACACTCCCGGTACTGATGGAATTGTCGTAGGATTATTAAGTATTGTAATAAATACAGGCTCTCCTTTATCAACTAATGTAAAAATTGTTGGTTGAATCCCTGTTGGAGAAGATGAACCATTAGGATTTAATATTAAATAACCATTGTCAGGAGTTAAGGTCATACGTTTCCTATTATTTGTATAGAAAAACAGATCTGCATTATTCGTAGTTCCAATAAAATCAGATGAACTAACAGAATTTCCGCTTAAACTCCACTGTGCAAAACCAATATTACTAAAAAATAGCATTGTAATAATTATTACCGCTCTTCTTATTTGGAACGATTCTAAATGGGGGGGTGTGATTTTTATTGTTTTCATTTTGTATTTGTATTTGTTTTTCTGTTTCAAATTTAACAAATTTTTTATTATTTTAACAAATATTTGTCACTAATCAGTGTCAAATTTAAAACTATTTTTTGAATTTTCCATCGTTTTTTTTTTTTTTTGTAAAAACTGTCATTTTTCACCTTTATTCACAGGTTATTAACATTTGTTTTTTTGTGTTTTCTAAAAAGTAAAAACTTAGGTGTTTTTAATATAGGGAACTTCTAATAATTCATTCGCATTAAGATTTTTAGAATTTTTTATAGGCGATTTAATTTTTAGAAGTAC